>JAAYZY010000118.1 GCA_012514615.1 Chloroflexota bacterium
AGGTAGGGGGCGATCCCCCCCTCTCGCACCCGCAGCGCCTGGCCCACATCCAGCACCTGCAGTCCCCTGGGCAGGCTGAGGCGGGCCACCACATCCTTGGCCTGCACGGAGTCGCCGGCGCTCACCAGCACTTCGCCCGGCTCAGGCAGCAGACGCTGACGCTGCACCACCGCGTACGGGGTTGCCCGGGTCTGTCGTGTGTTCCACATGGTCTGTTCCCCTCCCCGGCCCATCAGGCTCCCAGCGCCCAGAGCCATTCTTGCACTCGCTGACGTCGCGCGCCGGTGTCGCTGGGCAGGCGCAGCGGGCGCCCGCGCGCATCCACAATGACCCCTAACACGCCGCCATCGGCCCGCACCTTGGCTGGGCGGCGCTTGCCGTCTCGACCCAAGGCGAACCCGCGCCCCGGCCGCAGTTCCAGTTCGGCCCGCTCGTTCAGCGGCAGGGGAATCACCTCCAGCGAGCCGGCGTGCACCTCTACCGAGAGGGTTTCGCCGTTTGCGTAGTTCACCTTCACCCGCAGGGCTAGGTCGCCCACCCGCCCCTGCCTAGCCACCGACACCACAGTGCCCAGCTTGAGGAAGGCGTCTTGCTCCAACACCTGGGCGGCAGCCAACGGGTGCAGGGTGGCCAGGGTGCCCAGCGCAGGGCCCAAGGCGGTGTGATCCAAGGCCAAGATGCTGACGCCGTGGGGCTGGACCGCATCCAGGAGGGCCAAGGCAGCCTGGCTGGGCCGAGGCAGATGGGCCAGGAAGCCGCCGCAGCCCAGGATGAGGTCCCAATCCTGGCCCTGGGCCACCTCGGCCTGCTGCAAGGCCAGGGTCATCTGCTCGCGGGCCAAGGCTTGTTCCACCTGCAGCTCGCGGCCGGTCTGGGCCATGCTGAAGGGGTGGCTGGCCAGGGCGGCCAGCGCCGTGTGGATGTCCGCGGCGGGCATCTCGTTGGGGAGCCACTCGGCCAGGCGGCGCAGGGTTTCCCCTTCGGTCTGCGCCGCGGCAGCGGCCATCCCCAGGCCCGGGAAGCTGCTCAGGGTGAAGGCCGGGCCGTGCTGCGCGGCCACGGTGGCGGCGCTGCCCCCCAGGTCCAGCGCCAAGACGTTCATGCCGGCCTGTTGGGCCAGGTAGCGCACCGTGTGACCCAGGGCGCGGGCCGTGGTCTGAGAGGGACGAGCCGCCCAGCCTTCCAGCGTCTCGATGGCGCGGTTCGCCGTGCGGCCGCCTTGTAGGTAGAACGACTCCAATGCCGCCTGGGCCGGCCCCAACCGCTCTTCGTGGGCTGACGGACGCACGTTGTCGACCATCTCCACCGGCAGCAAGTTGACCACGGTCTCTTGCACCTGTACCTGGAGCTTGCTGTTGCCGGCGTAGAGCAGCAGCGGGCGGTCCGACTCACCCAGGGCCAGCGCCGCCAGCGTTAGCGCTTCTAGGCCCTGCCGGATGGGGCGCTCGGCGCCTTGGTCGGTGCCCCCCACCAGCAGGATCGCGTCTGGGCGGCTGGACTGCAGGCGCTCCGCCAGGCTGCCGATCTCGCCCCAACGGCGGGAGTCTACCAGGGAGAGAACCTCTTGCACCACTACGTAGGGGCTCTGGCAGGCGCGCCGCCCGCTGTCGAGGCTCATCTCTTCCACCAGACCGGCCAGCCAAACGCGCAGGGGTGGGGCAGCGCTGAGGGTCAGCAGCACGGCGTCCACGCCGGAGCCGTCTTGGCGCTCTGGGCTCAGGGGGACGCCGCGCTCACTCAACAGGGTGCGGCCGGTGATGTCTTCCACCTGGGAGATGGCCTGACGGGCCGCGCTGACCAAGTCGCTGTCGCTGCCAGCGTGGGAGAGCGCTTCGCCGCAGGCCACCAGGCGGTGGCTGCCCTCCACTTTGTCTACCAAGACGGCGCGGGTGAAAACCGACCCGCAATCCAGAGCCAGGATCGACTCGATGGCTTCGAACTGTTCTTTCTCAGGTGGCATCAGGCCCTCCCCTTGCGCCACGATCGTTTACAGGAACACACTCTGCACCTGGCTCCACAGGAACTCCAGGCGGGCGATGAGCAGCGAGAGTCGCGAGAGAATAGCGCCAGCGAACAAAGCGCCAAAGGCGATCATCAAGGCCCAGCGGCCGAAGCTCAGCCAAAGGCGCTGCACCGCGGCCCAGAAGCCGTCCCGGCCCTCGCCGCGGTTGGCGCTGAAGTGGAAGTAGAAGAGCGTGCCGATGACGCCGAAGGCCAGCACCAGGCCGTCGACGACCCCGGCCCAGCTGCCCCCGTAGCTCTGGGGGTTCAGCGAGACCATGCTGGCCTGCACCTGGGGGAAGAGCGTGCCCAAGAGCGCCCCGCCGATGCTCACCGCTGCGCCCACGCCGAACAGGTAGCCCAAGGGCAGGTTGCCCAGGGTGGACCAGCCGGGGCGCACCCGGGCCAGCAACAGCACCCCCAGCAGCAAGGGCAGCCAGTACAGCCAGTTGCCCAGCGGGTCTTGGGCCAGGGGCGCCAACAGCCGCGGCCACAGCACGTTGTGCCAGGCGATGACCACTGCATAGCCCACACTGACGCCGACGAAGAGGTGTGTGGCCAGACGGAACAGCGGGTTGTCGCCCAGCAGGTAGCTGAAGACCATGAGGCTGAGCACGAAAGCCACCCAGCCCCCGATGAAGTCGGCGTTCAGCAAATCGGGCATGACGGTGCTCTCCTATCCGCGGCCATGGCCAGAGAGGCCGGCTGCGTTGCCCAGGAGGATGACCGAGACCATGACCAGGGTGCCGGCGGCCAGGGAATCGCTGCGGGCCTGTCCACGTCCGGGGGCGCCCCGAAGCGATTCGTAGGCTGCCGCGCCGGGCAGCCCGCCGGCCAACCCAGCCAACTGGCGGGGCGCGGTCTGGTAGTAGGGCTGCACGGCGGGCAGCGCACCAGCGCCCACGCCGGCGGCTAGGGGTACGCCGTGGGCCGAGCCGACCTGTTCGACCCAGCGGCGCAGGCCTTCGGCCTCGGCGCTGAAGGCGATGACCAGCCGGAACGTCCCCACGCCTTCCAGCCCCTGGACGGCGGGGAACTGGGCCAAGGCCTGGCCCTCAACGAAATCGGCGGGGACGATGCCCAGGCCGCCGGCGCCGCTCAGGGCTCGCAGGCCAGCCTCGTTGCCGGGCAGGTAGCCCAGGTTCAGGTAGCTGCTACCGTAGGGGTAGTTGCCCTGCGCGGCGGCCAAGCGGGCCAGGGCGCCGTTGGCCAACTGGGGGCCGCTGGGCAACTGGCTGACTACCACGATGCGGGCGCCCCGCTCCATGACATGGCCCAGCACGGCCTCGGCCAAGGGGCCCATCTCGCCTTCGCTGCTGGGGTCGAAATCCCAACCTACCAGCACCGCGTCGCCCGGGGCCAGCCTTTCCACCGCCTGGTAGAGCGCCTCCACGCCGTCCGGAACGTGGGGCGGGAGGGCCAGCAGCGGCTGCCCCCAGACGATGGGTATGCCCAACGCCGCCAACAACAGCAGGGCCAGCAGACCACGTCCCCAGAACCGCCGCTTGCGCTGGGCTACCGGCCGCGGCGCGTCGCCGCCCAGGGGGCCTTCCTCGGCCAACTTGCGGAACAAGGCGGCCTCAGCCTCCCCCACTGCGGGGGCGACGCCGCTAGGGCCCAGGGGGCGCGGGGGCGGCTGACTTACCGCCTCTGCGGCCGGCAAGACGCCGGCGATGCCGGCCAGCAGCCCCCCGGTCTCTTCTTGGGGCTTCATCTCGGCGATCCACTGCGGGATCTCCGCCGGCTCTGCTGCCTCTTCGGGCGTGGGGGGCGCCGCAGGCTCCAGCGGCTGGGCTTGGCCCATGAGAGGGAGGGGGGCTGGCGCTTCAGACAGGTCGAGCCGCAGCCCCTCCGGCCGGTCAGGCTCACTGGCGGCGGCCACGGGAGCGCCCGGTTCTAGCCCCTCCAGCCAGGGCGGGATCTGGAAGCTGGTCGGGGCCGGCGCTTCCGCCTCTGGCTCCTCGGCGAAGACCGGCACGCTGGCTTGGCCTCCCTCGGTGCGGGCTGCGCCCGGCGGTTCAGTGAAGACCGGGGTGCTGGACCCCGAAGCGGATTCGCTACCCAGCCACGAAGGGACTGCCGACGCTTCTTCTTCGTCCAGCGTGGGCAGGCCAGCGCGCAATTGGCGCAGCCAATCGGGTACGGTCTCCTCTTCAGCCGGCGTCTCGGCGGCTTCGGCTGGGGCGGGTTCGTCGGGGAGGTGGGCGCGCAGCTCCCTCAGCCAGTCGGACTCAGCCTCGGTTGGCTCGGCGGCTTCGGCTGGGGCTGGCTCGCCAGACGGGGCGGCCTCCCCCAGCTCGTGCATCCAGTGGGGAAGTGGTTGCCCTTGGTCTTCCACCGCCTGGCCATGCCTTGGCTCCAGCCAAGACGGCAGGCCGGCCGCGGGCTCTTCGGGCGCAGGTTGGGGTTCCTGAGCGGCAGGCGCGCCGGCTTCCGGCTCCGCCGGGGGAGCAAGGCGCAAGCCACACTGGCGGCAGAAAGCGCTTTTGCGGGAGTTGAAAGCGCCGCACTGAGAGCAGTGCACGCCGGCGTCTGCCGGCGTCAGGTGCGTCCCGCATTCGTTGCAGAACTTGCTGCCGTCCCGATTGGCAGTGCCGCATGTTGGACAGTAGATCATCGCCAGCCGCTCCTTAACCTACCGGACATAGGGTTTGTCCAAGCCCATGAGTAGACGCAGGCCCGTGGCCACCGTCCCCAGCGCCACACCGATGAGGATGCCGCGCACCCCGGCCATGCTGGGGATCGCCACAATCCAACTGGCTGCGTCCGGCAGATGGTCGCTCAGCAGCCCGCCCAGGGGGCTCTGCCCCACCAGCACAATGAGGCCGGCCACCAGCATCAGCACGCCCTCCGGCCGCCGCACCCGGAAGGCGCGGTAGGCGGCCGTGGCCACGTAGAGAGCCAACAGCGCGAAGAAGGTGGATTGCAGGGGGAACTGCACGTTCCAGAACACCCAAGCCACGGCGCGCCCGTTGGGGCCATGGGGGTCCAGCAACCCCACCACCAGCACCACCCACAGGGCTACGATGAGCACCACACTGTAGGGCCAGCCTTGCTGGCCGTGGGTGACCTTGCGGAAGTGGGAGGCCATGACGTTGTAGGCCCCGGCCAGCAGGGCGAACGCCGCCAGGATCACCGCGCCGCTGGTCAGGCCCCAGCCCACCGCGTCCAGCAGGGGGTTCTCGATGAAGATATCCAGCAGCACGAGCAGGCCGGCGGCCAGGGCGGCAACACTGGGAAGAATCCGTCGCACCACAAGCCTCCTTGGGCGATTCCGCTTCGTCCTAGGCTAACAGCGTCTTGGCCACGATCCCACCGACAATGACCAGGATCAGCAGGATGCGCATCCAGTCTTGCGCCATGAGGCTGCCCACATGGGCGGGCTGGCCTTTCAAGTAAGCGCCTGCAGCGAAGAGCTCTTCCCCCAACACCGGGCAGTCGCTGGTGGCGTGAACAAACGGCAGCACAGTTGGCTGCGCCGCGCCAGCCACCTGCCCCACCCCGGCCTGCCGCCCCGCTTCTCCCAGCAGCAGGTACTCGTCGTCGAAACGACCTGCCAGCACGCTGGCCGCGAGCGGCTCGTGGCGGAGCAGGTCGCCCACCCCGGCGGCGTAGGCCGCCGCGTCCGGGGCGACCCACCGGGCGCTCAAGGGGTCGTACTCGGCCAGCACGCCCTGCGCTGCGTACGCGCCCCGCAGCGCCCCTTGCGCGGCCAGCAGGGTGGTGGCGTCGCCGGTGGTGACCAGCGTCTTGGATCCGTGGGCTGCCGCTTGCTCGCCCAGGTAGTCCAGCACGTCCAGGGCGGCCAGGGTTTCGGCGGCGGCTCCCTGGTACACGCTGCCGGTGCCCAAGCTCACACTCACCGGTTGGCCGGTCTCAGCCGCCAGGCCCACGAAGTCGTGCAGCCGCCGGAAGCCGGCGATGGGCCGCAGAGAAGGACCTCGGCCGCTGCGCGCCCGGGCGCGGAAGAAGAGTAGGGCTGGGATGAAGAGCAGCAGCACGGCCAGCATGAAGGTCTGAGCCAGGCTCATGCGACTCTCGGTGAGCAGTTCGATCAGCAGCTCCATGCGCGTCCTCCTGCGCCTCCCGTTACCTCAGGCCCGCTCCCCAGGGGGGCCGGCCGTAAGGCGCTCGATGAGCCGTTCCAGGCCGCCGTGGTCTTCCAAGAGGGCGGCATAGTCGTTGGTGGTCTGTGGGGCAACGAAGGGGCTTAGGAACGGCCCGGCGAAGAGCAAAGCCTGGCTGCCTAGGAAAGCCAGGGGACGGTTCCATTCCAGGAAGAAGGCGGCGGGCGCGGCTACGCCCAAGCGCTCCAGGGCGGCGGCTGCCCGCTCCACCAGATCTTGTGCACGGGCATCATCCAGTGGCATCTTGCCTTCCCTCGCCTCCCCTCAGTACGACACAGGGAGCGGCTTGGAGGTACGCCACGACGCCCTGTGTATGCTATCAGTATAGCACAACTGCCCATAGACCGGCAACGCCGGCGAGCCAGTGCCGGTCAGCACTTGACGTAACTATACATAGTATACCACGCAATTGGCTCGCTGACAAGGGGCGGCCGCGGAAGGAGCCCGCAAGATGTGAGCCGGGGCAGGCTCCGACGGTGGGGAGCCTGCACACAAGGCGGTGGGGAGAGGTACCCTAGGGGAGGAAGCGCATGGTCGCCAGCATCTGCCCTACCGCGGCCACCACCTCTGCGTGGCCCTCTGCCCGCTGCGGGAAGCCGCTGATCTGGTCCACCAGGGTAACCTGCAACTTCTCCACGCCCGGCGAGGTGTAGGTGTAGCGCGCCAGGCGGATGCCTTCGCCCAGTGGGTACATGCGCCGGTGCTCGTCCAGGCTGCCCAGGCTCACCTCCAAGGCCAGCGGGGCGACGATAGGAGGCTTGCTGGGATCGGGCGGGCCGACCCGTCTTCGCCCAACGCCTCCTGGCGGCGGCCGTCGGCGGCTGCCACCACGCCGGTCGGGCTCAGCAGCAGCACGCCGCCGTCGAAATCCATGAGGCGGGCAGTGGCCAGGCGCAGTTGGGCCTGCTCGGCCAACCCATCGCCTTCGAAGAGGGTGCTGTCGGCGCCGATGGCGCCGAGCTGCTGCACGTAGCCGCGCAGCTCCGGCGACAGACGGTTGGGCATGAGCTCGTTCAGGGCCCGATTGCGCTGCACCACCAGCGCCTCAGTCACCCGTTGGCAGGTGTAGAAGGTGAACAGGGCCACCAGGGCCAGGATGAGCGCGGTGGGCGCCAGGAACCAGGCGATGATCCGGGCCCTCAAGCCGCCCCAGCGGGGTGCGCAACCATCCTCATCCTCCCCATCTTCTCGTCAGCGGCCACGACGGGCGCGCTCGCGGGCCTGGCGCAGGCGAGCCAGCGTCTCTTCGCCGGATGGGGGTGGGGTCGGCGCGTCGGCGGGACGCTCGTGGGCAGGTGGGGCGGCCTGGGGCGAGGTCTCCCCCCCGCGCTGGCTGCGCCGGCGGGCCCGCTCGCGGGCCTGGAAGAGGTCCCCCAACAAGGGTGGCCTGGGCGCTGCACCTTGTGCTTGGGCCGAACGCCGTTGGGGAAGCCGCGCCCTGAGCCAGGCGCGGGCCAGCGCCCAGTCTCGCCTGGTCAGGCGCAGGCGGCGCAGGGCCACGTCTAGCGGGAAGAGCAGCGCGGCGAACAGCAGCAGCGTGGGCCACAGCGGGTGGGCGCGGCTGGCCGGCTGGGCGGTGGGCGCCCAGGCTTGGGCTGGGGCTTC
>JAAYZY010000119.1 GCA_012514615.1 Chloroflexota bacterium
GATCCGCCGTGCTGGTCCAGCTTCCGCCCCGTACCCAGCATTACTACACTGAGTTCCGCCGCTGCCAAGGGTGCGGCCAGGTCTACTGGAAAGGATCGCACTACCGGCGGATGCAGCGTCGGATCGACGAGATCCTGCGGCAGGCGTGCCCGCCATCCGACGCCGTGTTGGCTGCTCCCTGACGCGTCAGAGGCAGCCCCAGCGCTCCACGGCCTCGGCGAAGGCCACCAGGTTCTCCAACGGGGCGAAATCCACGTCGTAGGCCGGGACCAGCAGCAGCCCGGCCGGGCCCAGCGTCTCGATGCGCTGGCGCACCTCCCGCTCCACGTCTTGGGGCGAGCCGTGGTCCCACAGGGTGGCGGTGCCCACGGCGCCCCACAGCGCCAGCCGGTCGCCCCAGCGCCGCTTGATGGCCAGGGCGTCCATGCAGTCGGGCTGCAGCGGGTTGATGACCTGAACGCCGATCTCCACCAGTTCCGGCACCAGGGCGGTGAAGTCGCCGTCGCTGTGGTAGAAGACGAGCATGTCGGGGGCGGCCGCCCGCGCCACGGCGATGACCTGGGCCAGCCGGGGCTTGAGGAAGGCGCGCCAGGTGGCCGGGCTGATGAGCAGACCGGTGGGCATGGCCACGTCGTCGTCCAGCAGCAGGATGTCTACCTTGGCCTGGGCCAAGATGCGCACCGTCTCTTCCAGCATGGCGGTGAGCTGATCCAGCAGGTAGTGGGCCAAGGCCGGGCGAGCGGCCAGATCGGTGAGGAAATTGCCGAAGCCCCGCAGCCGCCAGGCGTTCTCGAACAACTCGCCGCCCAGATGGGGCGGGGAGCCGGCCACCGCCACCCCCCGACGGTGCAGCGCCTGCACCCGGTCTGCCAGGGCCGCGTGGCGCTGAGGCGCGGCTAGGTGGGGCAGGGGCGTCGCGGCCAGGTCTTCCACCGTCTGGGCCTGGCTCCCGGGGCGGGCCGGCCCCCGCTCTGGGTGGTAGCGCCACTCGTGGTAGGTGCGCAGTTGCGCCAGGCTGCCCACGTAGACGTCGGCAGGCAGGCCGGCCAGGTAGCCGAGGAAGCTTTCTTGCGTGTCCGGCGGGTCGAACTCCACGTAGTGGACGTCCAGAGCGAACCGCTCTTCCGGCGTGGTCGGGGCGATGGCTGGCAGCGTTTGGGGGTAGAACCCCAGGGCTTTGGGGATGCGGTCGGGGGTCTGGCCGGTCAGGGCCAGTTGCACGCGCTCACGGGCGTTCATGGCGTTCCTCCTCCCGAAGCAGGGCGCGGGGCGAACCGACAGCCCCATTGTACCCCAGGCGCGGGTTGGGGGCAAAGGGCGCCGCAGCCTGGCCCCGGTGAGGGCCATTGACGGGCGGCCGCGCCTGAGGCGTATCCGCCATGCACCTGGCTCGTCTTCTAGGGTAGAGCGGGGCGCAAGATGGTCGGTGGGATCAAAAGACCATTGACTTCTGGGGGCGGTTATGCTACAATACTTTCACAGTTGTCGATACCCCTATGCCGTATCAAATCCCTCAACCGATGCGGTTCAGCTGGCTCCTTCCGCAGAAGGAGGCAGCGATCTTGGTCGTACGAGCTCACTTCCGTGGTCGACTGAGGGCCAGGGGAGGGCATCGGCCCCCCGACTGCCCCAGAGAAAGGAGCGCAAGGGCGATGGAGAAGCAGGTGCGATGGTTTGTAGCCGTGGTGAGCGTTGTGGTGCTGGCGCTGTTGGCACCCGTCGCCGTCTTCGCCGATGAGGCTGACCTCCCCGATGACGCTGTGTTTCTTGCCGCCGCTTCCGGCGCCTTTGGCGCTGAGGCGGTCAACCTGGAGGTAGAGCAGAAGGCCGCCTCCAACCTGGCTGACGGCCGTACGATCTACTGGGCCAAAGTGTGGGACTCCCTGGCGGGAGAAGTGTATGAGGTGGCGTTGGATGAGGCGCTGCAGCCCCTGAACGTGGAAGAGGCGGCGGGGTTGGCGGACGAGGCCTACGCCGCCCGCTTCGGCAAGCTGGCCGAGTCGCTCCACGAGGCGTTGCAGCCCATGGACGACGAGGCGCTGATGGAGGTGGCCATCTCCCTGGCGGCTCCAGCGGAGCTGGGTGTGGACCGGCCCACTCGCAAGCAGGAGGCGGCCTTTGCCTCAGAGGCAGACGTGGAAGCGTTCTGGAACGAGCGCATCGCCGTCTACCAAGAGGGCGTGGCCTATGTGGAGGCGCCGTTTGTGGCGGAGCTGCAGGCGGCCGGGCGTGAGATCGTCTATGTGAGCCCAGACACGCCGCTGATCATCGCTCGCCTGCCCAAGAGCGCAGTGCTAGCGCTTTCGACGCACCCTGCCGTGGCTGAGGTCTGGGAGACCAAGGTCATGGAGGAAGAGATCAACACGGTGAAGAACAGCGTCTACGCCCCCAACGTGTGGACAGCCGGCTTCACCGGCACCGGGGTGAAGGTGGGCATCAGCGAGGTGGGCGGCAAGGCGGCCACTGCCAACCCCTACCTCTCGTTGGCTTCCAACGCCTCGTCCATCAGCTGCGCAAACAGCGCGCACGGCACGGCGGTGGCCGGCATCCTGCGGGCCTACCGATCCACCGACACGACCTACCGGGGCATGGCCTATGGGGCCACGGCCTACTACCACGGGGCCTGCAACGGCTCGTGGACGAACCTGAAGAATGGGTGGTCCTCCCTGCGCAGCAAAGGGGCCAAGGCGATCAACTCTAGCTGGGGCGCCGACACCAACCGGGTGATGGACTACACCGACAAGGAGATCGACACCTACTTCCGCAACTACGGCATCTTCATGGTGAAGTCGGCGGGCAACCGCGGCGCGGGCACAGGCTGCCCGGCCAGCGATGGCGACGTCACCAGCCCCGGCCTGGCCTACAACGTCATGAGCGTGGGCAACTACAATAATAAGCGCACCACCGCCTGGGGCGACGACACCATGGCCAACACCTGCTCTTCGTGGGGAGATCCCAAGTCGGGCAGGAATGACCGCGAGAAGCCCGAAGTGGCTGCGCCTGGCACCAACATCAAGGCTACCCGCACCGCCAGCCCTTGGATCGGCAACGTGGGCAGCGGCACCTCCTACGCCGCGCCGGTGGTGACAGGCCAGGCGGCTCTGCTGATGCAGAAGAACACCGGTCTGCAGGGCTGGCCCGAGCCGTTGAAGGCCATTATTATGGCCTCGGCCATGAACGGGGTGAACCAGGCCTACCGAGGGGCGGGCGGCAGCGGGCCCCGGGTGAGTGAGGCTGCTGGCGCCGGCGGCGTGGACTTCAGCTACGCCTACGACATCACCCGCGGCTACCGCGGCACCTTCAAGAAGGCGACGGTCTACTACTCCTCCTTCGGCTCCGCCGGCTACTTCCGCTACAACGTCTACTGGCCAGTGGGCAAGAAGGTGCGTGTGGCTTTGGCGTGGGACACGAACCCGGCCAAGACCAACTACAACGCCACCAGCGTGCCGTCCTCAGACTTGGACCTGCGGGTCTTCTTGGGGTCGACGCGCAAGGCCTACTCCTCCACGTACGACAACACCTACGAAATCGTGGAGTTCACCACCACGGCTGCGGGGACGTACCAAGTACGCGTCTACCGCTACCGATGGGGCGAAGGCGGCACCACCACAGCCTACCGCACCTATGCCGGTCTGGCCTGGCGCTACTACTAGACTGCGGTCTGCCCCTGGCAGACGAAGCCCCTGGCCCGGCGCCCCGGACCAGGGGCTTTTCGCGTCCCCTGTGGGACCTCCCTCCCGCGCCCTGAGGAAGGCATCGCCTCGGCCTCCCGACCGCGCCGCCCCAGGGCACAGGCTGATCAAGGCAGGGTCTTGCAGCCGGGGTGCGCTTGTGGTATCATCTGAGTTGTCGGCTTGCGGATTGCCTGGTGTTCTATCCGTGAGGAGGGCTGCCATGTCTGAACGGCCGCGCGACGAGAAGATGGAAAAAGAAGAAGAGAAGCAGGAGAAGGAACGCGAGAAGGAAGAGAAGAGCTGGGACGAGAAGTGGCGCCAGGACCCCTTGGGCGCCGTCGTCTGGGCGCTCATCCTCATCTGGGCGGGCGTCGTCTTCTTGGCCGAGACCATGGGCCTGCTGGCCAGCCTGCGGACCCGGGGCGTGCAGTGGGAATCGTCGGTCTTCGCCCGGCTGGAGCCGTGGTGGCTGGTGCTGGTGGGCGCTGGGCTCATCCTGCTGCTGGAGGTCGCGGTGCGCCTGCTGGTGCCAGCCTACCGTCGGCCGGTGGGCGGCACGCTGATCCTCGCCGCGGTGCTCCTGGGCATCGGCTTTGGCAACCTGTTCAGTTGGAGCCTTGTCCTGCCCCTGGTGCTCATCGCCGCGGGCGTGGGCATCTTGCTGCGCGGCTTGGCCGGGCGGGGATAGGCTTCACAGGCGCCCCAAATTGAGCGTGCTGAACTCGTCCCAGGCGTAGCGCAGGGGCGTCCACCACTTGTCGCGCCCGATGCAGCGGAAGTAGGGCGGCTGCAGGGCCAGGATGGCGTCGCCGATCTTGTAGCGGGGCAGGATCGGCGTTGAGACCACCAAGCTGCCCAGCTCGCCAGGGCGCATCTCGTGCAGCATCTTCAGGCCGGCCCTCGTCTCCACCTCGAAGAAGAACAGGTCGTAGTTGGGCACCCAGGCTCGCTTTTCGTCCTGCTGCTGGCCAAACATCCCCTCAGTGGCACCGTAGATCTCGCGGATGACCACCGGCCCGTAGAGCGCCTGCAGCGCCGGCTGATAGCGGGTGTTGATCCCCGGCACGCTGCCCAGGGTGACGACCTGCGTCTTCCACAGGTCTTTGGGGTAGACGCCGTGGGCCCGGCGCAGGTAGCGGCCGAAGCGCACCGCGGTGGGGGCCACGCCGCCCACCAGGGTTACGTTCTGGTCCTTGGCTTCTTGGTAGGCCAGCTCAAAGCGCGCTTCCCAATCCCGCACCGTCTTGCCGCCGCCCAGGGCGTCGATCTGGTCCTGCGTGGGCGCCGAACGGATGGGGGTGTGGGCAGAGACATGGCGAGTGTAGATGCCGGAGCTGTAGCCATACTCCACCTCGCGCTCCCCCATGCGCACCGTCCCCACCCGCGAGGGGAAGTTCAGGTTCAGGTTCACCCCGGCAAAGAGGTCGAAGCGGCCGCTGCTGACCACGTAGTTGACCATGGCCCGGCTGGCGCTCACTCGCATCTTCAGGTCGGTGGGGGTCATGGGGATGAACTTGGATTCGCCCTGGGTGGTGCCTCGGGTGATGGCCCAGCCCACCGGCTCCTCTGTCAGCAGCAGCTCCCGCTCGCCGCCCATGACCCGCTCTATGAGCGGTTTGAGCGACTCGTAGGTGGCGATGGGGAACGCGCCGCGGTAGTCGCTGAGGCTGCTCACCGCCGCGGCGCCGTGCTGTTGGCCGTAGGTGGTCTGGACATACTCGGCCAGTAGGCGGCCGAGCACCCCTTCCTGCGCCTTGGCCGGCTCGGCCACCGCTTGGCGCCACGGTTGCAGCAGGGCGTCGGCCATGTGGGCCGCCGACTGGGGGTCTCTGATGGCCATGGAACACCTCCTCCAGCGCGCAGAGACGGGGATGTGGGTGAGTCTAGCACAACCCTCGCTGCAGGGCAAGCAGACGTAGACGACGGCCGGTGCCCGGCTGGCCAGACCGTTGACAAAGGGCCGCAATGGTGATAGGCTAGGCCTGGGCCC
>JAAYZY010000120.1 GCA_012514615.1 Chloroflexota bacterium
CAGCAGCTCAGCCGTACGCCAATCGCCAGACGGCTGCCGCTGCAGACCCCAGACGCGCCCCGAGCAGAAATCGCCGAAGAGGTAGATCCCCTGCAGCTGCGGGTAGCGGGCGCCGCGGTAGACGTACCCCCCCGTGATGGAGCAGCCCTGGGTGTGATCGTACTCCGCAATGGGCAGCGCGAGGCCGCTGGTGTCGCAACCCTCCCTCGGCTCGAAGCAGTGGGAGCCCTCCATGATGTCCCAGCCGTAGTTCTCGCCGCCGCGGCTGGCGGCCGGCTGCAGGTGGATCTCTTCCCAGCGGCCCTGGCCCACGTCGGCAATGTACAACTCCCCCGTCAGACGATCGAACGAGAAACGCCAGGGGTTGCGCAAGCCCAGGGCCCAGATCTCCGGGCGTACCGGCTCCTGCCGCTGGAACGGATTGGTCAAAGGGATGGAGAGGGCCCCTGAACCTGCGACGTCGACCCGCAGCAGCTTGCCCAGCAGCACCGCGGGGTTCTGGGCGTTGCCCCAGGGATCGCCCGCCTGTCCGCCGTCGCCCAGGCCGATGTATAGGTAGCCGTCGGGTCCGAACTTCAGCAAACCGCCGTTGTGATTGGCTGCCGGCTGCTCGACCGACAGGAGGATCTGCTCGGTGGCTGGGTTGGCTTGCCGGAGATTGCCGCTTTGAGCCTTGAAGCGCGACACGACGGAACGGCCGGCCCGGTTGGTGTAATTGACATAAAATGATCCGGTAGCGGCGTAATCTGGAGGGAAGGCGATGCTGAGCAGGCCTTGCTCGCTGGCCTGGGAGCCGACCCGCGCCGTGATGTCCAGGAATACGGAGGTCTGGTCGACGTTGCGTTCTTTGATGAAGACTCGGCCGCCTTTTTCCACCACGAAGAGGGCGGAGTTGCCTTGGGCGTCGATCTGGGCGTGGGTGAGGTAGAGCGGCGCTTGCAGGCCGGCCAGGATTGGCTCCAGGGCGATGCGCGGTGGGAAGGGGTACGGGGTAGCCGTAGCCGCGACGCCGGTGGCGGTGGGCGTGGCCGTGGGCGAGGGCCGGGGGGTGTCGGTGGGCCGGCCGGCGGGCAGCGGCGGGTCCGCGGGGCGCGTGACGGCGGGCGCGGCGGTGGCCGTGACAGTAGGGGCAGCCGGCGTGGCGCTAGGCGGCTCTGGGCTGGGCGTCGCAGTGGGGGCAGGGGTGGGGATGGCGGTTGCCTTGGTGGTGCTGGTTGGCGTGGCTGGCGGGGCAGTGTGGGTGGCTGGCGCTTGAGTGGCAGCAGGGGGGAGCGTCGCCGGCGGTGTGGCGCAGCTGCTCAGGATGGAACCAACCAGCAGGGCGGCCGCGGCAACCGGCCAAACGGCTTTCTGGGGTCGCTGTAAGGTGATCATCCCTTGCGGTGACCTCCTGTCTCAGCGGCGGCAGGCAGACGCTGCGCCCCCAACCCCAGGCAGGCGGCGCCCAACAGCCCGGCCTGGCGGTAGGTGATGACCCACAGCGGAACTGCCGCCAGGTAGTCGCGGAAGCGCCCCTTGCCGTTGAACGCCTGAAGGAACGGCCCGGCAGCCAGATGGGGCAAGAGGCGCGGGGGGATGCCGCCTCCCAGGTAGACCCCGCCGGTGGCCCCAACCTTCAGCGCCAGGTTCCCGGCCTCGGTGCCCAGGATGGCGGTGAACAGGTCCAGCGTCTGCTGGCAGAGGAGGCAGGGCGGCGTCTGCTGCTGGGCAGCGCTGACGATGACCGGGGTGGGGTCTGCAGCTTCGCCCAGCGCCTGGGCCAGCCAAGGCGGTTCATCCGCCGCGCCTCGCTCTCTCAGGAAGGCGTACAGGAGGGGGATGCCCAGGCCTGAGCAGACCCGTTCGCAACTTACGTGCCCGTAGCGGCTCTGAAGGTAGCGCAGCAGGTCGATTTGCAGGGCGTCGGCTGGGGCAAAGGCGGCGTGCCCGCCCTCCGAAGGATGGGCCTGGTAGCCGTCGTCACCCCAGGTGAGGAAGGCCTGCCCCAAGCCCGTGCCCGGCGCAATGACAGCCAGCGCTCCCAGGGGCTCTGGCGAACCGCGTTGCAGGGGGTACAGATCGCCCTCTTGCAGGACGGGGATGGCGCTGGCCATGGCCTGCAGGTCGTTCACCAGCCTCACCGATGAAAGGCCCAGCTCGGCGGCCAGGGTTGCCTCGTGGAGGGTCCAGGGCAGGTTGGTTACAGTGGCTTGGCCGGCGCGCACCGGGCCAGCCACGCCGAAGACGGCCCGCTCCACCGGCAGCCTGTGCTGGAGCAGGAACTGCTGCGCCAGGGCCGACAGGTTGGCGTACGCAGCGCTGGGCAAGGTGGCCTCAGCCAGGGGGGCCCGCAAGCCCCGACATAAGGAGAAGATGGCCAGTTGGGTCTTGGTGCCGCCGACATCACCGGCAAGAACGAGGTCACGGTTCACCATCCACCACCTTTGGGTTGGGCCTGGCCGGGCGCGGAGAGACGAGCCTGAGGAGAGGGGCGAGACCGGCAGGGCAGATTCGTCAGGACTCCTGAGCTTCCAGGCTGTGCAGAAGCGCCTCCAACTCCTCTTGGCAACTGGGGCAGCGGCTGATGTGCGCCCGCACCAGAGGCATCAGGGAGTCGGCATCCTTCCCTTCCCGCAACGTGTCTGCGAAGCAGTCTACGCATTCGAAGAACTCGTCGCAGTCGATCTCCTCGTTCTCCAGCCTCAGCAGGGCCGTGATGAGTCTCTTGTGACTGTCAGCAGCAACGGACATCTTGCTCTCCCAAGGTGCATTTCATAGTCTAAGACGCGGAGGGACCGAGGATTCTTACCCGAAGCGCCGGCCCTACGCTTCGAAGGCTGCCAAGACATCCTCGGCCGAGAGCCCCTGTTCCTGAAGCCTGCGGCGGACACGTTGGCGGGCATCGTAGAGCAGCTTGTAGAGGGCGTTGTTGTTGGTCTGCATCCTGCGGGCCACCTCCGGCAACGGCATGCCGTGAATGACGATGGCTACCAAGGCTTGGCGTTGCCTGTCGGTCAGCTGTTCATCAATGATGCGGTGCAGGGAAGAGAGCAGCGAGCTCTGGATGGCCAACTGCTCGGGCCCGCTGTTGGGGTCCGAAAGGGCGCTGGGCGTGAAGTCGGTCTCTGGGAAGCCGGCCAACTGGTCCAGCGAGACATCTTGCCAGCGGCGGCGGCGCAACTCTGTAAGGGCCACGTGGACGGCGATCTTCTGGGCCCAGGTGGTGAAACGGCTTTCCCCGCGAAACGAATCCAGCGCGGCGACGATCTTCAGCAGGGCGTCGTGCACGAAGTCTTGAATGTCGGCCTCGGTGACGTTGCTGCGGCTGGCCAGGGCGTAGCCCAGGCCGCGCGTCAAGATGACGCGCAGCTCGGCCAAGGCGACGTCTTGATCGGGGACCTGCAGGGCGCTAACCCAATCGAGGTTGGTGCGTTCGGTCATGCGGCCAACTCCTTCCCCATGCGGCGATGCCGCGGCATTATACCACGGAACGTCCCTGGCTCCAACGGACAACCTGGGCGTGCCGATTTGCGCGTTTCCACGGGCCATGCTACAATAAGGCCAAGGTCGGGCGAGTAGCTCAGCTGGTTAGAGCGCACGGTTCACATCCGTGA
>JAAYZY010000121.1 GCA_012514615.1 Chloroflexota bacterium
ACGAGCTGAACGTGGTCCTGGTATCGGTGGGCGATCGGGCCGAGATCGAGCTGGACGCGCTCCCCGGCCGGCCGTTTCCCGGCACCGTGCAGCGGATCGATGCCATGGGCCAGACGCGCATGGGCGAGATGACCTACCGGTTGGTGGTGGAGCCCCAAGGCTTGCCGGCCGAGGTGCGCTGGAACATGACGGCTCAGGTCAGCATCGCGTTGGATGAAGGCTAGGCCAGGCAGCCGGCGATCCAGCTCGGATCGCCGGCGTCTGCTTGAGCCGCGCTAGATCTCGCGGCGATAGATGCGATGGCGCTTGATCCAGCGCGGCTCCAGAAAGCTGGCTTCAGCGAGGCTCTTGAGGTTCCGCTCCGAGATCTGCACCAGCTCGGCATGGCGAAAGCCGAACTCGCGATAGCTCTTTTCCAGCTCGGTGTACAGGATGCTGTTGGCGCCTACGCCCTGATGCTCGGGCAACAGACCCATGCCGTTCAGATCGGCGCGGTCCGTCTCTCTGAACGCCCGCCAGATATGCCACCAGCCCACGGGCCACAGGCTCCCGCGCGCACCTTGCAGGCCGCGCGAGATATCGTGAAAGGTGAGCAGGAACCCCACCACCTCCTGGCCCTTGAGCACCAGCTTGATCAGGCGCGGGTGCGCCAGAGACAGGAGGCCATCGGCCACGGCCGCGGCCTCGCTTTCGTCCATGGGGTAATAGCCCCAGACCTGGGTGAACGCCTGGTTGTTCACTCTCTGGATGGCCGGCACCCAGGCGCGCAGCTCTCTGCGGCTGGAGAATACCTTCGCCGAGAGGCCGCGTTGAGCCTTGACGCGCTCGGCCACATCGTAGACCCGCTGGGGCAGGTGGTAGTCGGGACGGACGTCGGCGGAGAGGTAATCGATCTCTTTGGTGAAGCCAATCCGCTCCAGCAGCGGGCCATAGTAGGCATAGTTGTAGGGGATGCCCACCGCGGGCAGATACTCGAACCCTTCCACCAGCACGCCCAGGCCGTCGGCGCGCAACATCCCTTTGGGGCCGATGAGCACGGTGAGGCCGCGGGCGCGGGCCCAGTCGGCGCCGGCGGCAAACAGACCCTCGGCTACGGCCGTGTCGTCGATGGCGTCAAAGTAACAAAAGTGGGCCACCGACGTCCCATGGTAGGCGTTGTAGGCGCGGTTATCCAGCACGGCCAGGCGCCCGACCACCACGCCATCGTCCTCTGCCAGCAGGAAGGCCGCCCGAGAGGCACGGTAGAAGGGGTGACGGGTGGGATCGAGCGCCCGGGCCACCATGCGCTTGAGGGGAGGCACCCACAGGGGACACGGGCGGTAGAGTGTAAAAGGCCATTCCACGAACCGCTGGACGTCGCGCTTGCTGGCCGGATCGACGAGGCGGATGCGCATGGGGTCCTCCCTGAGGGAATGCGCCCATCTTACAAGCGAGGGGGCGGGTGTCAACCCCCGGCGGGAGCGCCAGCAGCGGTGGTGGTGGAGCTGCCCTCGGTCTCTTGAGAGACCATCCACTGCTTGCTCCGCGCGTGCCGGCCCACTACAATGGATCAGCGGGCGGCCGGTGGCGCTTGGGCTCTCTGTTTGATGGTGCCCAGGTAAGGGCCAGGGATGCAGCCGACGGCCAGCATGTGGCCGACATATCTCCCAGCCGTTAGGCTTGCTGGTGAACGGTGAACCGGTGCCTCCCGCCGGTTGGCCGGCCCTTCGCAGCCAGCTTCCGATGCGGCAAGTGGGCAACCACAGCCACCTCGTCGGCGCGCCAGAGTGCGGTCCAGGCTCCATGGTGGCGCGCGCGCCTTGGCGCAGGAGGGTGTTCGGCGGGTGACCTGGCCGAGGAGGGAGAGAGATGATCGAGATCCGCTTGCCCCTGTCACCCGCCTTGCAGCGCGAGATCGCGCTGAGCCAGGCGATGGCCCAGGCTCCGGCCCGCTCACTGGACCTGGGCTTGCGCTTCCCCCGGCGCTGCATCTATTGCGGGCGGACCTCTGACGCGTTCCTGCCTGGCGCTCTGCCCATCGAGGGCGTCTCAGCCAGCTATGACATCCCCTATTGCACCCGGCATCTGGCCCAGGCCCAGCGCATCAACGCCACCATCAACCATCCGCGGCGCATGGTGTACCTGCTCACGGCGCTGTACGTGCTGGCCGTGCCGGTGTTCTTCCGCTTCAACCCCAATGCGGATCTGTTGGCCGTCGTGATGCTGGGAGCCTTTGGCTTGGTTCTGGGCTTCTGGCTGCTAACGGCCCTGATCATCCGGCCGCTGGTTGGGCTATTCCTCCGGGCCGTGCGCGATACACCAGCGGGCGGCACGTTGGGGTTCGGCGTCCGCTATCTGCCCAAAGAACGGTTGTTGGCCGTGCGTCTGACCCACCCCGAGTACGCCCGGCTCTTTGCGCAGGCCAACCACCCGTAAGCGGGAACCTCCCTTCGCAGGGTCGCGTCTGAAGGCTAGCGTGTTCGGGCTGCGATCGGAGGGATAGGGAAATGTCGCGCAATCTGTGGTTTGCCCTGGGGTTTGCGGCCGCCTGGTTGGTGGTGGCGGCGCTGCTGGTGCTGCCAGCTACCCATACCGAAGCGGCGCGGGCCTGGCTGGAGGGGCCCGGGCGACCGACAGTCCCCGCTGCCCCGCTGCCCACCGCCACACCCACGCTTGAGGAGCCCGGGACCACCGAGACCGCGGCGCCGCAGCCCACAGCCACCTGGCTAGCCGCGCCGGGCTTGGCCTGGACCTCTCAGGGCAGGGTGGCCGGCGCCTGCGCGCGGCTCGAGATCGATCCCCGCCGCGAGGCGCGCTATGCCCCCTGTGGCCAGGGTCTGCGTCTGGCCCTGCTCACCGAGCCCGAGCTGCGGGCCTACGCCCGGTGGGTGGAGCAGTTGGCGCCGTTCGTGTACGCCGTGCAGCGGGATACGGGGCAGGTGGGGATGATCCGCCTCAGCTTCACTGGCCAAGGGCCAACCCAGGCCTCAGTGGATGAGCAGGCTGCCTTGGCGGCCTGGGCAGAGGCGGTGTATACGCGGCTGTACGAACAAGAGGTGGCCGAGGACCTGGTGGCGCAGGCCCGCCTGCTGCTGGCCGGCACGCTGGAACAGCCGATCGAGGCGATTGAGACCGTCTCGGTGGCCGCCGAGACGTGGCCGGATGCCTGTCTGGGTCTGGCCCAGGTGGGGGTCGATTGTGCCGCGGTGAGCACCCCGGGCTATCGCATCCGTCTGGCGGTGGCGGGGGTGCAGTATGAGGTGCACACCGACCTGCGCGGCACCGTGCGACTGATGCCGCCGCTCGAGGCGCACTAACCGGGGGCCCTCAGCCGCTGGAAGCCAGGCGATAGCCGATGCCCCGCTCGGTGAGGATGTAGCGCGGGTTGGCGGCGTCTGGCTCCAGCTTGGTGCGCAGGTAGCGGATGTAAGTCTTGAGGTGGCTGGAGTTGCGCGAGGCTGTGTCTCCCCATACCCGCTCCACCAGCACCTCCGACGGAACCACCTCCCCCGCATGTGCGGCCAGGATCGCCAGCAGCCGCTGCTCAGTGGGAGACAGAACGTGCGTGGGCCGGCCGTCCACGATGATCCGCCGCTTGGCCAGGTCTACCTTGATATGCTTGTCTATGGTCAGGAGTGACTGCGATGGGGCCTTGCGCGTATCGCTGGACCGGCGCACCACCGCTCGCACCCGGGCCATGAACTCTGACACACCGAAGGGCTTGGTGATGTAGTCGTCAGCTCCTAGGTAAAGCCCCCGGGCAATCTCTTCGTCCTTCGTCCGGGCGGTGAGCATGAGCACGGGAGTGTTGGACATCTCCCGGATCCGCTCACACACCAGCCAGCCGTCCATGCTCGGCAGCATTATGTCGAGCACTACCAGGTCCGGCCTGCGCTCGAAGAACAGACGCAGCCCTTCCCGACCATCGTGGGCGGCCAACACCTCGAACCCGTCGTTCTCCAGCGCCAGTCTCAGCATGGAG
>JAAYZY010000122.1 GCA_012514615.1 Chloroflexota bacterium
CCAAACACCGCGGTCTGCTCAAACAGTTGCATCGGCTCCATGAGCGTACCCCCAGATCGGCGCTCGCGCCCGGCCAGGGCTCCCCTGGCCCCATTTGCGTTTGGGCAAAGACACGGCCCGCCCCTTGTGCTATCATGCACACAGAGACCAGGCAGGGGGGGGGGATGCCGGCCATGCTCAAGACGCTCCACGCGGCCATGATCTCGATAGCGCTGCTCTTCCTGGCAGGCTGCCAGCCAAGCGCACCAGCCTGCCCGCCGGCCGCGCACCTCAACGCGCCGCCGACGGAGCTGGCTACCCCCACCCCAGCAGCCGGCCCGGTCTCCGTCGCCATCGGCCGCCGGAGCGTCCTGGTGGACAAGGTCGTCAGCGGGCCGCTCTGCCACGACGCCTGGAGCGGCGCCATCTACGTCACATGCGACGTGCAGGTGCTGCCCTGGGAGGGTCGGCCCACGTTCCTGGATGGCTGCGCCCTGCACATCGAACCGGGCACGGCGGTCTACGTTGCCCACCACAACAACGCGGCCTACTACAACGGTTGCTCGTGCCACACCAGCACTTCTGCCCCCTAGCGCAGATCGACGAAGGAGAAGGACGATGAAGAATCGGCATCAACTCGGCGGCATCCTCGCCCTCATCGGCGCCCTCATGGGCATCATCGGGCACATGGTGCTCTTCTTGCAGTGGTACCGCCTCGGGATGGCGGCGGAGTCGGCCGAGCCGGGTTGCGAGATCCTGCTCAAGTACATCCACCCGCTGCTGGCCGACTTCGGCCTGCTCGCCGGCGTTCTCTTCGCCGTCAGCGCCTATGGCTTCTTCACCCGCAAGGGGTGGGCCTTCCTCCTCTCGGTGATGGCCCTCGTCCTGGCGCTGCTGGGTAGCTGGTTTGTCAATGTGCCTTTCATGGCCGCCGACTTGCCGCCGGTCTACTTCCCACTCTTCTGGCCCTACGTGCTGCTCTACTTCTTGTTCATGAGGCTGGTGGGGCAGGTCTCCTGGGCCAAAACGCTCCTGGCCCTGTTGACCGGCATCGCCTACATCTTCTGCTGGATGAACGGCGTCTCCAGCACCAGCCGCATCATCACCCACGGCGACCCGATTTTCACCCTGGTGCAGCGCCTGCACTTCGTGGCCATGGTGGGGTGGGCCGTCGTCACGGTGGGCATCCTGGTCCGTCCCAAGGAATGGCAGCGCGTGCTGGGCCTGACGGCCGGGCTGACCGAGTTGGTGGTGGGCATCCCCCTGGCCGCGGCCACCGCGCAGCAGTTAGGGCGCTTCTCCCTCTTCGCCCTGGCGCCCATCTCTTGCCTGGCGCTGGTGGCCCTGCTCGTCTGGCCGGGGCTGTGGCAGCGGCTCACCGGTGCAGCCAACTGACGGTCGCTGATCCGCCTGGGCCCTTCCACCGCGGTGGAAGGGCCCGCCGCGCCTCCGCTAGGCTTCCAGCGTCAGCGGCTGCGCCCCTTGGGCGGCTGCTTGGCGGGAGAGCTGGCCCAACAGGTGCGCGCAGGCCAGGTAGTACCAGATGGTGGTGAAGAAATAACCGACGAAGCAGAACCAGATGCCCAGCCCAGCCAAGGTGCTGGCCGCCCAGATGACCAACAGCACCACCAGCACGTTGCCCACGTTGGCCCGGGTGAACTGCCAGATTTCCCGCAGCTCAAAGGCCGCCGAGAAGCGCCCGGTCAGGGCATAGCGGGTGATGATGGCCGGCGAAGCCGCCGCCAGCAGCAGCCCCCAGACCAGCAGCAGCGCCATGGCCACCGTCCAGATCAGCATGCTGACGCAGCCAAACAGGAGCGCCGTTTCCTCTGAAGCGATGAAGAAGTAGGGCGCCACCCCGGCCACCATGAGGAAGCCCAGCACCACTGCCGCCGGCAGCGACCAGATCAGGAAGATCACCCAGGCGACCAAGCCATCGCTGAACTTCTGGCCCAGGTTGTCCCACTCGGGCAGGGGCCGCGCTTCGCCCCGCGCCACCCGTCGCACTACCTCCAGGGCGTAGCCGTAAACGAACGGCGCGCCGATGACCACCATGGCCAGCAGCATAAACAGCGCCCCCACAAGGATCTTGCGCGGCCACTCTTCGTCTTCGAACATGTAGGTGAACGACTTTGCCACATCCATCCGCGTTGCTCCTCCTCGGTTAGTCTCTCATCGCGACGCGTGAATCCTCCTGCCAGTGCAGCTCGGGGTCCTGCCGATGCCGCCACCGCCACAGAACGCCCACCGGGTACCCGCCCATCTTGGCCAGGTCGCCCACCACACGGATGACCGGCACCCACAGGAGCGCCGCCAGCTTCTGGCCCAGGGGCAGCCCCCCAAGGGCGGGCCCAAGGCGGCGGTAGGGCGGCCACAGGTAGGCCGCAGCGCCGACCGCCAACGCCAACAGCCAGGCCGGATGATGGCGCAGCGCCAGGAACAGCAGAGTCGGGCCGGCCACCAGGTAGGTGCCGTAGCGGATCAGGTGCCGCCGCAGCCACAGGTTGGCCTTGCCGTCGCCCCGGGCGTACTGCCAATACTGTCGCCAGAAGCTGCGCAGGCTGCCCCGGGGGCGAAAGCGGGCCACCGCTTCGGGCACAAAGGGGAACGAGCCATGGCGCGCCTGCAGGCGCAAGTCGAAGATCAGGTCTTCGCAGAAATCCAGCCATTCAGGGTACCCGCCCACGGCCTGCCAGGCCGCCTTGCGGAAGGCTACCGATCGGCTGGAAGGGAGAAACGTCTCCGGACGCACGTCAGCCAGGTGCGGCAAGACTGTTGCGCCCATGGCCAGCTCGAAGACGCCCTGCGGGTCAGCCACGAAGAAGCCGCTGACCACAGCCGTCTCTGGCGAAGCGAACGGCTCGGTGAGGGCGGCCAGCCAACCCGGCGACAGCCGCACGCCGGCATCGGTAGAGGCGATCACGTCGCCTTGGGCCATGGCGATGGCTAGGTTGCGTCCGCGCGAGATGTTGGCGCCCGGCGCCACGGACACCCGCAGCGGCAGACGGTCGGCGTAAGCCTCCATCTGCGCCACGGTGTCGTCGCCGGAGCCCCCATCCACGATCACCACCTCGTCCGGGGCGCGGCTCTGGGCCGCCAGCGAATCCAGCAGGCCGCGGATGCTGGCCCCTTCGTTCTTCACAGTGACGATCACCGATACGCGCATGGCGACAATTCCCTCTGTGTCAGGCATCGCGTGGCATGGAACTTGCAACACTCTACAACCGAGAGGCGACCTGGGGTCATGGTCCCGGGGGCTGCATGGGGTGGTCTGACCACCCACTTCACAACGACGAGAAAGCACATAGAAGCTGGAACGTCTCACGTCCGATTTGGGGAAATCCGTGAACGCCGCTCAGCAACCCTATGACGACGACCGTCTGTTGTGTCGTCGGAGGGTCGGATCACCCCAGTACCATTGGTTCCAGGTCGCCCTCTTCTCTTGTCGTACCCAGCGCGGCTCTGGCGGCAGCGCACCCGCTTGTCAATTCGCCCGACATCCGCTATGATCATGGCAGGCCAAGGTACAACCTTTGGCCAGTCAGAGTGTACCAGATAAGCAGCAAAGGGAGCAAGCCATGGGGGGAAGCAAAGCCCGCTGGATCGGTGTGATCATCGTCCTGGTGCTCATCAACTACCTGGTGATCAGCAGCCTGTTCAACCTGATCAACAAGCGCAGCGAACTCCTCACAGTGACGCCGACGCGCACCGCGGTGCCCACCTGGACGCCCAACGCCGGCGCCTTGGAACTGGCCACTTCCACGCCCACGTTGCGCTTGACCACTCCCACCGCGGCCGCACCAACCGCCACCTCTGTGGGGCTCTCCACGCGAGCGCCGTCGGTCACCGCCACCCCTGCCGCGCCTACCGCCGCCCCAGAACCGCGGCGGCACACCGTCAAAGCTGGCGAGACGCTGCTGGAGATCGCCGTGCAGTACGGCGTGGGCACAGACGAGATCCTCCAACTGACCAACCTGCAGAGCGCCGACCTGGTCTTTGCCGGGCAGACGCTGCTCATCCCGCCAGCCCCGGCCGAGGCCACAGGCGCCCCTGCCGCGCTCACGCCGGTTGCGGGCACCCCACCCTCTGCGGGTACGCCGGCTGGCACCGCGGGCGCGCCCGACGAGACGCCAGCGGCGACGCCCGGGGAAGTGGTGCACGTGGTGCAGCCGGGCGAAACGCTACTGGATCTCTCCTATCTCTACAAGGCAGACATGCGAGAGATCAGGAGGGTGAACAGCCTACAGGGGGATTGGATCTACGTCGGCCAGAAGCTGATCATCCCCAACCCCGGCCAGATTCCAGGCGTGGGGCCCACAGCCACAACGGTGCCGGGCACAGCGCACACGGTGGCCGTCGGGGAGACGCTCTCGACCATCGCCCAGCGCTATGGGGTCTCGGTGGAAGCCATCATGAACGCCAACAACCTGCCCAACCCCAACTGGATCTACGTGGGGCAGTCGCTGGTGATTCCTCAGCCCTAACGGCGCTGGCTACGAGACCTTCCCACCCATCTGACGCACCACCCAGCGCCACAGGGAGTAGAGCCAGCCGCGCCCCTGGGGCGTGGCAGCCACTTCCTGCCGCCGCGCCTCCACGGCTTGCAGCAGCCGCTCGGGGTGGCCGCGGTACTCTTCCCAGGCAACCTGGCCCCGGGCGATCCCGCTGAGGGTGCGGTACAGCACATCGTTCACCGGCGTAGGCACGCCCACGGTCTTGCCGTAGCTGGAGACCGCCCCGTTCAGCACCTCAACTTCCAGGCGCTTCTTGCCGCGCATCAGGTCCTGCTGCAGCGCCGGCAGCTTCTCGCCGCGCCCTCGGGCCACCAAGCGGCGCAGGATCGGCTGCGCCAGCCACGACGGCAGCGCCTCAGCCAGCAGTACGAAGAGATACGTGGGGTAGCTGGGCAAGCTCACCGGCTCCACATCCAGCCGGCGCATCACGGCGGTGGCTTCCCGCAGCGCTTCCAGCGTCAGCGCCACCAGGCGGCGGTCGCGGAACATCTGCGGCGGCGCCCAATCCAAGATGGCCGACTGGGCCCCGCCCACCAGGTTCAAGAGCAGCTTGGACCAGCGCACGGCGCGGTGATCGTGGTGGGTGCGAACGTTGAGGAAGCCAGCCTCGCGGAAGAGCTCCGCCGCTTCTGCCACCGACTGCCCTGGAGCGGTGGGCGCCAGCACCAGCCCACCCTTGGCGCTGTGCATGCGCACCACGCCTGGCTCCACCTGCGTCATGGCCCGGGTGGTGCAGAGGGCGCAGACCGCCCCACGCCACAGGGTCTCCGACACCATCTCCTCGGTGCCTACCCCGTTCTGAACCAGCACCAGGGGCAGCCGCCAACGGATGCCCAGCTGGCTCAGCTCGGCCACAGCCGGACCGGTATCGTAGGCTTTCATGGTCATGGCGACGAGGTCAAACGACTGGCCGGCCACCTCGCTCAGGCCCCCATGGGCCTGCACGGTAGTCACCCAGGTGGGGTCCGGCTCATGGGCTTCAGCCAGGCCCAGCCCTCGTTCCCGCACGGCCTCCACGTAGGCTGGCCGGCCCACGATGGCCACGTGGTGGCCGGCGCGGCCGAAGCGGTGAGCGAACCAGGTGCCCACGGCGCCGGCCCCCACCACAAGCACTCGCATCGGTTGTGTCTCCGACATGAACTCTCCAGCGGGTACAGGATTGGGGCCCGCGGCTAGTAGTGAACCTTCACCAGCGTGCCGATGGATGCCCAATCGTAGAACCACGCGGCATCGGCGTTGCTCAGGTTGACACAGCCATGGCTCATGGGCTGACCGAAGTTGTTGTGCCAGTAGGTGCCATGGATCGCATAGCCCCCGACGAAGTACATGACATAGGGCACGTTGGGCAGGTAGTAGCCCGGCCCGCTCATGGTCTGGGCCCGATACTTGGAGTAGATGCGGAAGCTCCCGGTCAAGGTTGGCGTGCCCGGCAGGCCGGTGGAGGCGATGGCGGTGTAGATGGGGATCTGCGCGGCATAGGCGACGACTGTCTGCGTGCTCAGGTTGACGTCGATCCAGCGCTCGCCCGGCGTCTGGCTGGACGCCAACTGACCGCTGGGGGTCACGGCCGGGGCAGCCGGGGCCGCGGCCGCGCCGCTCCCCGAGACGTTCAGGCGCTGGCCTACGTAGATCAGATTGCTGCTGGCCAGGTTGTTGGCCCGCGCCAAGGCGGCCACGGTAGTCCCGTAGCGGGCAGCGATGCTCGCCAGCGTCTCGCCCCGAGCCACCACATGCACGCCGCTGGCGGCGGCAGGCGCTGCGCTTGGGGCCGGGGCCGGCGCGCTGCCCCCACCCGGAATGGTGAGGCGCTGCCCAGTGTGGACCCAGCTCTGCACCCCCAGGTTGTTGGCTGCCGCCAGAGACTGCAGGCTCACGCCGTAGCGCAGGGCCACGCTGCTGAGGCTTTCGCCAAGGCCCACAGTATGCACGCCGCTGCTGGCCGCGGTCGCCGGGGCCGAGCCGCTCCCGGAGAGGGCCAAGCGCTGGCCCACGTAGATCAGGTTGCTGCTGGCCAGGTTGTTGGCCCGCACCAAGGCGGCCACGGTAGTCCCGTAGCGGGCGGCGATGCTCGCCAGCGTCTCGCCTCGGGCCACCACGTGCACGCCGCTGGCGGCGGCAGACGCTACGCCCACCGAGGCCGCGGCCCCGGGCACCTGGAGGCGCTGGCCCACGTAGACCCACCCCTGCACGCTCAACCCGTTGCTCTGGGCCAACTGCCAAGGGGTCACGCTGTAGCGCTGGGCAATGGACGTCAGCGACTCGCCGCGCTGCACCACGTGCACGGCTCCCTGTAGGTCAGGCGCAGCCAGAGCCAGTTGCGGTGCCACCGCAAGCATGAGGATGCTCAGCAGAAGAATGGCTTTGGGTCTCATGGGCGGCAGAACCTCCCCCAAGGAGGGCCACGCACGATACGGGCCCGCCAATGGTTGCTGTAAGATTGTAGCTGTGCATGGCGCATGCCCTGCGCACCCACTTCTTCTGCAGGCGCGCCAAGCGCATCGCCTTCCCGGGGGCATTCGAGGCCAGGCGCGAAGCCCCTGGCTTTCCTTCTACAACACCGACATTATACCAACGTTTCCATAACCTGTCAACTCACCGCAGAACGGCACGTGCCGGCAGGCGGCATCCCGTCCGCAGCCGCCAGAGGGGCACGGATGGGGCGCGAGCCCAAACGTGAGCCGGCGCGGCGTTATTCCTTTTGCCGAGTGGCCCAGCATCATGTACAATGACTTTGCACAACCCATGAGGAGGGAATGGCACAGTGAGCGAGACCATCTTGGTGGTGGAAGACGAGTCAACCCTGCGGGAGACGTTGGAATACAACCTCACCCGCCAGGGCTATGCCGTGTACACCGCCGGCGACGGCCGCACCGCCCTGGACCTGGCCCGCCAGCAACGGCCAGACCTCATCCTGCTGGATGTGATGCTACCAGGGCTGGATGGCCTGGAGGTCTGCCGCATCCTGCGCCAGGATTCCAGCGTGCCGGTGCTCATGCTCACCGCCCGGGCCGATGAGATCGACAAGGTTGTGGGCCTGGAGGTGGGAGCCGACGACTACCTGACCAAGCCGTTCAGCATGAGGGAGTTGCTGGCGCGGGTCAAGGCGCTGCTGCGGCGGGTGCGCCTGACGCGGGAGGAGATGGCGGCCGCCGAGGAAGAGTCACTGTGCTTCGGCAACCTCACCCTCGACATGGCGCGGCGGGAAGTGCGCCGGGAGGGCGTGGTGGTTCACCTCAAGCCCAAAGAGTACGAGCTGTTGGAGCTTCTGGCGCGCCACCGCGGCCAGGTTCTCTCCCGGGAGGTCTTGGTGGAGCGCATCTGGGGATGGGAGTACGACGGAGCCACCCGCACGGTGGATGTCCACGTGCGCTGGCTGCGCGAGAAGCTGGAGGCCAACCCGGCGCAGCCCACCCACATCATCACCGTGCGGGGGGTGGGCTACCGTCTCGACGGCTGAACCGACCTTGTGACCCTGCACCTGACGGAAGGACTTGCCCACATGCCAGCGAAGCTGCAGAAGATCCATTGGCGCATCGCCCTGCCCTACGTCGCTTTGGTCATCCTGGCCACTTTCACGCTCACCTGGCACGTCACCGGCGTGGTGCGCCAGAGCCAGATCGAGGACCTTCGAGTGAGCCTCGTGGCTCAGGCCCGCCTCCTGGGCGATACGGTGCGCCCTTCCCTGGCCAACCCTGAGCCCGCAGCGGACCTTGACGACCTGGCCAAGCGCTACGCCGACTCGTTGGGGGCGCGGGTCACCATCATCCGCGCCGACGGGCTGGTGGTGGGCGAATCGCTGGAAGACCGCACCACCATGGACAACCACCTCTGGCGGTCGGAGGTGCAGCAGGCGGTCTTCGGCGGCGAAGGCAGCAGCGTGCGCTACAGCCATACCGTGGGCTACGACATGATGTACGCCGCGGCGGCCATCCGAGAGGGATCGGAAGAGCTGGGCTTCGTCCGTCTGGCCCTCTCCCTCCACGCCATCGAGGGGCGGGTGGCCCAACTGCGGCGCGCCGTTGTGCTGGCCGGCGCGCTGACGGCGGCCCTCGCGGCCCTGCTGGCCATCTACGCCGCCAGACGGGTGGCTCGACCGATCCGCAACCTCACCAAGGTGGCAGACCGCCTGGCCCAAGGCGACCTGAGCGCCCGCCTGTTCCCCACCACACGGGATGAAGTGGGGCGCCTCACCGTCTCGTTCAACCTCATGGCCGACCAACTGCGGGAGAAGATCACCCGCCTCTCGTCAGAGCAGAACCGTCTAGCTGCGGTGCTGGAGCACATGGCCGATGGCGTGCTCATCACCGATGAGGCAGGGGTGGTGCAGCTCTGCAACCCGGCGGCGGCGCGGCTCTTGGGCGTGCGGGCCCAGGAGGCCTTGGGCCGTTCGTTCGTGCAGGTAGCCCGCCACTACCGCATCGTCCAGATCTGGGAGCGCAGCCGCTCCAGCGGCGTTGAGCAGATGGAGGCGGTGGAGCGGGAGCTGCCCGAGAGCTTCGTGCAGGTCATCGCCACCCCGCTGCTGGAGGAGGGGCTGAAGGGCTCCCTGGTCATCCTGCAGGACCTCACTGAGATCCACCGCCTGCAAACGGTGCGCCAGGATTTCGTCAGCAACGTCTCTCACGAGCTGCGCACGCCCCTGGCGGCGCTGAAGGCGCTGGTAGAGACGCTGCGGGACTCCGCCCTAGACGACCCGCCAGCCGCCAGCCGCTTCTTGGGGCGGATGGAGACCGAGCTCGACGCTCTCACCCAGCTCGTACAGGAATTCCTGGAGCTGGCCCGCATCGAGTCCGGGCGCGCCCGACTACAGGTGGCGCCGGCCACGGTGACCGACGCGGTGGCCGCGCCGGCCGAGCGTTTGCGCCCCCAGGCGGAACGAGCCGGCTTGTACCTGACTCTGGACCTGCCTGCCGCCCTGCCCTTGACCAAGGTGGACCTGCCTCGAGTGCAGCAGGTGGTCACCAACCTGGTGCATAACGCCATCAAGTTCACCCCCACCGGCGGCAGCGTGCACATCTGGGCACGGGAGGCCGCCGGCTTCGTGGAGGTGGCCGTGAGGGATAGCGGAATCGGCGTGCCGGCCGACGACCTGCCGCGCATCTTCGAGCGCTTCTACAAGGCCGACCGGGCCCGCTCCGGCGGCGGCACCGGCCTGGGCTTGGCCATTGCCAAGCACATCGTGCAGGCCCACGGCGGACGAATCTGGGCCGAAAGCGTGGAGGGCCAGGGCAGCACCTTCTTCTTCACGCTGCCGACGGCCTGAGCGCCGCCAGCGCCGCCGATGCAGGCCCCGACTCTGGTCGGCGCGCGGTGGACGGAGGGCCCGGGGCCAGGGCCAGGGGCGGCCCAGGCCGCCCCCAAGTTTAACCCAACATTAACACGGCCTTGAGCGGACGTTAAAGCGGCGGCTGTACACTTCTCTGTGTAGCGAGTGAGAGAGCGAAAACCTTGGACACAGAGGAGAAGAAAACATGCGTCGTTCATGGGCTGTGATCCTGGTCTTGGCCGCAGTGGTGCTGACATCGTGCGCCAGCCCGGCGGCTCCCTCCCAGGCGCCGGTCACCCAGGCCCCGGCGACCCAAGCGCCCCCAACCACCGTCCCGACCTCAGCGCCGCCCGCAGCAGCTCCCAGCCAGAGCGGCGCGCAGTTGCCCGAAGTGAACCCCTTGGAAGTGACCGGCGACATCATCACCGCAGGCAGTTCCACCGTCTTCCCCCTGTCGGAGCGGATCGCTGAGCGGTTCACCGACGAGGGCTACAAGGGCAACGTCACCATCGACAGCATCGGCAGCGGCGCCGGTCTGGAGCGCTTCTGCAAGTCCGGCGAGACCGACATCGCCAACGCCAGCCGGCCCATCAAAGACTCCGAAGTGGAATCGTGTCGGGCCATCAACCGCGAACCGATCGAGTTCCGCATGGGCACCGACGCCCTGGCCGTGGCGGTGAGCAAAGAGAACACCTTCCTGCAGAGCCTCACAAAGGACGAGCTGGCCCGCGTCTTTTCGGACGCCGTCAAGTGGTCCGACATCAACCCCGCTTGGCCCAACGAGAACATCCAGCGCTTCATCCCCGGCACCGATAGCGGCACCTTCGACTTCTTCGTGGAAGAGGTCTTGGGCAAAGACAACGCCCGGGCCCTGAGCGCGGCCAACCAGCAGCTCAGCGAAGACGACAACGTCCTGGTGCAGGGCATCGTGGGCAGCCCCTACGCCATCGGCTACTTCGGCTACGACTACTACGTTGAGAACGCCGACAAGCTGCGGGTGGTCGCCATCGAGGGTGTGGAGCCCAGCGACGCCACCGTGGACGGCGGTCAGTACCCCCTGGCTCGGCCCCTGTTCATCTACAGCACGGCGGAGATCATGAAGAGCAAGCCCCAGGTGGCCGCCTTCATCAACTTCTACCTCAGCCATGTGGAAGAGGAGATCAAGAGCGTGGGCTACTTCCCCGCTTCGTCAGCCGTCATGGAAGCCGCCAAGGCTGCCTGGCTGGAGGCGGTGGGGCAGTAGCTACCCCGGCCGAATGTCGTTGGAGCTAGCCACAGGGAGGGGCGAACGGAGCCCCTCCCTGTGGCAGGCCCAGGCGCCCCAGGAGGTGAGTGCATGCAAGCAAACGCGGAGTGGCCCGCGAGGAGGGCGCAGATCGCCGACCTGCGGCGGCGCGCCCGGCCGGGCGAGGCGCTGATCCAAGGCTTCTTGTTCCTCTGCGGGGCCGTCTCAATCCTCACCACGGTGGGGATTGTGGCGGTGCTGGGCCGGGAGTCGTGGCGCTTCTTCGGCAGCCCTGAGGTCTCGCTGTGGGAGTTCTTCACCACCACGGTGTGGCAGCCGGTCATCGGCCAGTTCGGCATCTTGCCCCTGGTGAATGCCACGGCGATGACCAGCCTCTTCGCCATGCTGGTGGCCCTGCCTCTGGGCCTGGGCATCGCCATCTACCTCAGCGAGTACGCCTCGGAGCGAGTGCGCGGCGCCCTCAAACCGATCTTGGAGGTGTTGGCTGGCGTGCCCACGGTGGTCTACGGCTACTTCGCCCTGACGTTCATGACCCCCCTGCTCCGTTCGCTCTTCGGGGCCAACGTGGTAGAGATCTACAACACCGCTTCGGCCGGCCTGGTCATGGGCATCCTCATCCTGCCGCTGGTCACCTCCATGAGCGAAGACGCCCTTTCGGCGGTGCCGGATGCCCTGCGGGAAGCCGCCTACGGCCTGGGCGCCACCCGCCTGGAGACGGCAGTCAAGATCGTGGTGCCGGCAGCCATGTCTGGGATCGCCGCGGCGTTCATCCTGGCCATGTCTCGAGCCATCGGCGAGACCATGATCGTGGCCATCGCCGCCGGCGCCGGCCCCAACTTCACCTTCAACCCCTTCAAGGCGGCCGAAACCATGACCGGTCACATTGTGCGCATCAGCGGCGGCGACCTGAGCTACGATTCCATCGACTACAACAGCATCTTCGCCATCGGCCTGATGCTCTTCGTCATCACCCTGGCCCTGAACATCATCAGCCGGCAGATCGTGCAGCGCTTCCGGGAGGTCTACGAATGAGCATGCCGTCCCGCGCCCACGCCAGCGGTCCGCGTGGCAGCTTCGTCCCCAACATCGCCGGCCGCCACCGTCGGGGCCGTGTGTGGCGGACTCTTTTCCAAGCCGCCACCCTGGTGGGCATCATGGCCCTCATGACCCTGCTCTACAACATCATCAACGAGTCGTTCGGCCTGGCGGCGGTGCAGAACAAGATCGACCCGGCCACCCTAGCCGTCGCAGGAACGCCCCTGGAAGACCTGCCCAAGGAACAGCTGGTGGACATCCTGCGGACCCATGTCTCCGCCGGCCTCATGCGCCGCTTGGAGAGCGAGGCCCCCTGGGCAGAGCGCAGCCGCGACGACGTCTACCTGCTGGTGCAGGAGCGGGTGGTGAGCCCCGAGATCGTACAGACCTGGATGCTGGCCGAGTCGCTGCTAGAGCGGGAGCGCATCGTGGCCCAGGCCGCCCAGCGGCACCCTGGCGCGCAGGTGGTCTTCCGCAGTTGGCTCAACGCCCAGTTTCTGCGCACGCCCCAGTCCACCACGCCGGCCTTTTCCGGGGTGCGCACAGCGCTTTTGGGCTCGCTCTGGACCATCTTCATCGCCGTGGTGGTGGCCTTCCCACTGGGTGTTGGGGCGGCCATCTACCTGGAAGAGTACGCCGCCGACAACGCCCTGAACCGCGTCATCCAGACCAACATCAACAACCTGGCTGGCGTCCCCTCCATCATCTACGGCATCTTGGGGCTGGCGGTCTTCGTGCGGGCCCTGCAGCCCCTCACCAGCGGCGCCCTCTTCGGCTCAACAGACCCCACCACAGCCAACGGGCGCACCCTCCTCTCGGCTGGCCTAACCCTGGGCCTGCTGATTCTGCCCATCATCATCATCAACGGCCAAGAAGCGATCCGCGCCGTGCCCCAATCGCTGCGCCAAGCCAGCTACGCCCTGGGGGCCACCCAATGGCAGACGGTCTGGCGCCATGTCTTGCCCCAGGCCATATCCGGCATCCTCACCGGCACCATCCTGGCCGTCTCTCGGGCCATCGGCGAGACCGCGCCGCTGGTGGTCATCGGCGCGTCCACCTTCATCGTGGTGGACCCCGACGGGCTGTTCTCCAAGTTCACCACGCTGCCTATCCAGATCTACCAGTGGACCTCGCGGCCGCAGGCCCAGTTCCGACACATCGCGGCGGCGGCCATCCTGGTCCTGATGATCTTGCTGCTCAGCATGAACGCCTCGGCGCTGCTGCTGCGCAACCGCTTCCGCAGGAGGAGTTAGCATGGCCCACCCCTTGCCACTGCCGCCGGACCAACCATCCACGGCCACCCCCTACGCCATCGAAGTGCAGGACCTGCGCGTCTACTACGGCAGCTTCTTGGCCGTGCGCGATGTCTACCTGCAGGTCCAGCGGCAACGGATCACCGCCATCATCGGCCCTTCGGGCTGCGGCAAGAGCACCATGCTGCGCTCCTTCAACCGCATGAACGAGCTGGTGCGCACCGCCCGCACCGAAGGCACCGTGCTTTTCCAGGGCCAGAACATCTACCGGCCAGAGGTGGACCCGGTGGAGGTGCGGCGGCGCATCGGCATGGTCTTCCAGAAGCCCAACCCCTTCCCCAAGAGCATCTACGAAAACGTGGCCTGGGGGGCGCGCATCAACGGCTTCCGCGGCAACGTGGACGAGATGGTGGAGCACTCGCTGCGCCAGGCCGCCCTGTGGGACGAAGTGAAAGACAAGCTCCAGGCCAGCGCCCTGGCCCTGTCCGGCGGGCAGCAGCAGCGCCTGTGCATCGCCCGCACCATCGCCGTGCGCCCCGAGATTATCCTCATGGACGAGCCGGCGTCTGCCTTGGACCCCATCGCCACGCTCAAGATCGAAGACCTGATGCGCAACCTGGCCAGGGACTACACCATCATCGTGGTCACCCACAACATGCAGCAGGCCGCCCGCGTCTCCGATCTGACCGCCTTCTTCATGATGGGCGACGACCGCGCCGGCTACCTGGTGGAGTACGGCCCCACCGGCCGTATCTTCACCAACCCAGCCGACAAGCGCACCGAAGAGTACATCACCGGGAGGTTCGGATGACCAAGCGACGTGCGCTGTTCCTCTGCACCGGCAACTCGTCCCGCAGCCAGATGGCCGAGGCGCCGGTATACGCCCTGCTGGGCGATACCTGGCAGGCCGCCTCGGCTGGGACCCACCCAGCGCCACAGGTGAACCCGCTGGCCGTGCAGGCCATGGCCGAGTTGGGGCTGGATGTCTCCGCCGCGCAGCCCAAGCGGGTCGATGGGTTCCGAGGGGAGCCGTTCGACCTGGTGGTGACCCTGTGCGACGACGCCGCGGGCAACTGCCCCCTCTGGCTGGGACGTGGCGCGGTGGTCCACATGGGCCTCCCAGACCCAACCGCGGTCGAAGGCGACGAACCCCAGCGTCTGGCCGCCTTCCGCGCCGTGCGAGACGGCATCCGCGAGAAGGTGGCCACGCTGAGCGCCTGGACCGAGCCCCCTCCTGCCAATTTGGGGCTTGACTTGCAGCGCAAAATGTGATAAAAAAGTGAAATACTCATGTTTGTTTGCATCAGACCCGCAAGTGACCATGCTAGACCGTCGCGCCGGCTGTGGGTGCGGTGGCTGCCAAAGGGAGGTAGACGATGCCGCGCCAGACGCTGCAGCAGGAACTGAAGCGCATTCAGGATGAAGTGTTGGTCTTGGGCAGTATGGTGGAAAACGCCCTGGTGCAGTCGGTGGAGATGCTCAGCGAGCGCGACATGGAAGGCGCCAAGCGGTTGATCAAGGCCGACCAGCTCATCAACAAGAAGCGGTTCAACATCGAGCAGGACGTCCTCACCCTCATCGCCACGCAGCAACCCATGGCCGGGGACCTGCGCACCGTGGCCGGCGTGCTGGAGATCATCACCGAGCTGGAGCGCATGGGCGACTACGCCAAGGGGATCGCCCGCATCAACCTGATGATGGGCGAGAAGCCCCTGCTGAAGCCCCTGCTGGATATCCCCCGCATGGCGAAGATGGTGCAGGGTATGCTGCACCGGGCCCTGGATGCGTTCACCCGCCGCGACGTGGAGTTGGCGCGGGAGCTGCCCAAGGAAGACGACGCTGTGGACGACCTGTACAACCAGGTCTACCACGAGCTTCTGGTGTTCATGATGAAAGACCCCCAGACCATCGACCAGGCCTCGTACCTGCTGTGGGTCGCCCACAACCTGGAACGGGTGGGGGACCGCGTCACCAACATCTGCGAGCGGGTGGTCTTCACGGTCACCGGCGAGATGAAAGAGCTGGATACCGACGAAGACTGGAACTGACTCCGTCGCCGGCAAAGGGCAAGAAACGGCATGACCAAGCCCCCAGCACCGCCGATGCGCCTGGCCCTCTGGGGGCTACTGTGTCTGGGGCTCCTGTGTGGGCCGGGCGGCAGCTCCTCGGCTGGCCCGTCGGTCGCCGCCTCTGATCCACCCCCGGAGGCCCGGACGCTCTGGGAAGTTCCCAACCTGCGCCTCACCTTTGCTGGCCAGCTTGCTGAGCCTGCCCCGTGGCTGGCCGCCATGGACGGAGAGGCGATCGCCGTCCACCTCAGCCGCAGCGAGGCCGGCGCCGTGGCCCAAGGGCCGCCGCCAGACCAGGGCTGGGAGCGGGTCATCGTCCAGTTTCCTGGGGCGCCCCTGCCCGACAGTGAGGCCGACGGCCGCAGCGCTGCCCGGCCGCCCCAAGAACAAGCTTTCCTCGAGTCCCTGGAGCGGCGACAGACCCCCTACCGCCTGGACCACCAGTACCGGCGCGTCTTCCACGGCTTGGCCCTGAGCCTCCCAACTCAAGAGGCCGCCCGGCTGCGCCGGCAGGCCGAGGCCCTGGGTCTCCAGGCCGTCTACCCCGACCGCCCTGTGCAGGCCACCCTGCGGGAGAGCGTGCCCCTCATCGGCGCCCCCCAGGTGTGGGCCCTGCGCGACGGCCAGGGCCTGCCGGCCACCGGTCAGGGCGTACGCGTTGCTGTGATCGATACCGGCATCGACTACACCCACCCCGACCTGGGGGGCGGCATCGGCCCAGGCCACAAGGTCATCACTGGCTACAACTACATCGACGGGACCACCAACCCCATGGACAACCACGGCCACGGCACCCACGTGGCCGGCATCATTGCCGCCAACGGGCAGCTCCGCGGCGTGGCTCCCGACGCCGCCCTGCTGGCCTACAAGGTGCTGGACCGCGCCGGCGAGGGGCTGGAATCCGACGTGATGGCTGCCATCGAGCGGGCCCTCGTCGACGGGGCCCACGTCATCAACCTGAGCCTGGGCGGCGGCGGCAACCCCAACGACCCCATGAGCCAGGCGGTGGACGCCGCGGCCGACGCCGGCGCGGTGGTGGTGGTGGCTGCCGGGAACGGCGGCCGCTACGGCGGCCTGGATTCGCCGGGCGTGGCCCGTGGCAGCCTCACCGTGGGCGCCAGCACCAAGCTGGATGCCCTGGCCTCCTTCAGCTCCCAAGGCCCTGTGCCGGAAACCTGGGCCATCAAGCCAGACTTGCTGGCCCCAGGGATGGACATTGCATCCACCTGGCCTGGGGGGCGCTACGCCACCCTGAGCGGCACCAGCATGGCCGCGCCCCACGTGGCCGGCGCCGCCGCGCTGCTGCGGCAGCTCTACCCTCACGAGGGGGCCGAGCAGACCCGCAGCCGCCTGACCAACACCGCCCGGACGTTGGCGCTTTCCCCCTATGGCGAAGGGGCCGGCCGAGTGCAGGCGCTGCCAGCCGCTCAGGCCCCCGGCCAGCTCTTGCCCCCCACCGTGAGCCTGGGCCTGGACGACCTCTCCCTGCCCATCTGGTCGGCAAGCCAGGTGCTCACCCTGACCAACTGGGCCAGCGAGACGGTCACCTGGACGCTGCGGACCGCCGTGGGCGCAGCCGGCCTCCCTGCGGGCATGGACCTCTTCCTTTACCCCAACCAAGTGACGTTGGGCCCCGGCGAGTCGGGCGAGATCCTCTTCGCGGTGACCGTGGACAACCAGCGCGTGCCAGACGTGGCCGACCACCCCTACGCCTACAGCGGCGCGGTGCTGGCCGAGGCCGGCGGCAGCCGCCTGCGGGCGCCGTTTGCCTTCATCAAGCGACCGGTCTTGCGCCTGCAGTTCGATCAGCAGCCGGCCGCCGTGGTGATCCACGACCGCGCCGCAGCCACCTACTCCCTAGCCCCAAAGGACAAGACGCTCAACGCCTTCCTGCCGGAAGGGGTCTACGACGTGGCGGTGCGCTGGAGCGGCGACGACGGCGAACGCTATGTGGTGCGGGAAGGGGTGACCCTGACCCAGAAGGCCGAGGTGGCCATCGCCTCCAGCGAGGCGCGGCACCGGGTGGCCATGCGCCCCAAGAGCGAGGCCGGAGCCGCCGTACCCTGCAACGTCTTCCTCTTCAGCCTGAGCCACGATGCAGTGGGCTGGGTGATGTTCGCCAGCCGCCTGGCCGCCGGCGAGGCCGAAACGGTGCCGCTTGAGCTGTGGTCGTCCGACCTGAGCCCGGCATACCGCCTGCAGCTGGTGGCCGCCGAGGTGAGACAGAACCCCTACCTGCCGGCCTACCATTTCGCCAAGGAGCGTCGCGGCCTGGGAAGCAACTGGCTGCCTACCAACGCCCCACACGACCTGGCGCCGCTGCGTCAGACGCTGGGCGGGCCGGGGGCCATACGCCTGCTGGAGCAGGTCTCGCTGCGGCAAGGCGACGCCACCCTGCGCGCCGAGATCGCCCTGCCCTGGCCAGCCGGAGCCGTCCGCCTCTCGTGGCATCTGAGGCCCGACGCCCCAGAGGGCGCTCAGCCGCTGCGCCGGGCGGTGGCCCGGCCCTGGGCCGGCTTCGACGGGCAGGGGCTGCTCTACGTGGGGCCGGGGGTCTCGCCCCTGGGGCCCGGCCTGTGGCAGATCTATCCGCCGGAGAGCCTGACGCCTTCGCCAGCGGTGGTGCAGGCCACAAGCCTGCCCTTGGGTCTGTGGCCGGTGCACGCGCCCATTCAGGTGAACGCGGCCTGGGGCAGCATCACCCTGCAGGGGTGGCGGCAGCCGCGCTTCTGGCCCTTCGTGGGCCCCTGGGGCGACGCCCGCTCCGGCAACGGCCTACCGTTCGAGGTCTGGGGCCCGAACGGCCCAGTGGCCAGCGGGACCCTGCCCACCTGGGCCTGGGGGTCCGGAGGCGGCCCCACCGCCGTGCCGCTGGCCTGGAACCTCCCGGCCGGCCCATACACGGTGACCCTCCCCTACAGCAACACCCTGAACGAAGGGACGGCCCCGACCGCCTTGGCCGAGTGGCAGGGCGTGCTGGACACCTCACTGGCCGACAGCACGCCGCCGGCCATCTTGGACCTGCAAGTGCGAGAGGGGAACGCCGTCACGGAACGGCCGGCCGGCGAAGCTACGGTGCACTTCCGAGCGGAAGACGACCAGCAGTTGGAGACGCTGTTGGTCTGGTACGACGCGGGGACAGGCTGGAGCCCGGTCTCACCCTACCCTGCCGGGGGCGGCGCCTACTGGTTCACTCTGCCGACCCAGCCGCCCGGCGCCGCCGTCTCGCTACGTTTCCTGGCTCAAGACGCCGCCGGCAACAGCAGCCGCCTGACCCTCCAACCGGCCTACCTCAGCGGCCAGCATCGCCAGTGGGCCCCCCTGACCGCTCGCCAGACGCCCTAGGGCCGCCGCAGGGTGAGGGGGATGAAGAGCGGCCGTGGGACCGCCACCGTGGCGGGGGCGGTTGGGGTAACGGTGGCCGTGTCGTCTGCACCGCACGGCGACATGCTGTGCACCACGCCCGCTGCGCTGGCGATCTCCACGCGGTCCAGGTGCGCACCGGCCTCGCGGGCGCGGAAGGTCAGGGTGTGGGAACCGGGGGCCAGCTGCACGCTCAGCACCTGATCCCACAACCAGTCCCAGCCGCCGGGCCCCGGCTCCATCTCCCAGATCTTCTCGGCTCCGCCATCTACCGACACCCAAAACGAGTTCCCGCTCCAACTCTCGCCACGGCCGCGGGCGAAGATGAAGTAGGTGTTGGGCGCTGTGATGGGGAGGCCGAAGCTCACGTGACCGCGGTTGGCCACGCCGCTGCTCAAGTGGAAACAGCCCGAGGCGCTCTCATCCAACGTGGCCGTCATGGGCCAGACCACGCCGCCCACCTCCGCTTCGAAGGCCATGCGCTCGACTGCGGCCGTGGTAGCCGTGGGCGTAGCGGTACGGGTGGCCGTGGGGGTTTGGGTGGCGGTCGGCGTCCAAGTGGGCTGGCCGCAGACCTGCACCTGCGGCGTGTGCGAAACATCCGACGAAAGCTCTACCCGATCCAGCATAGCGTAGGGCTCACGCCCCCGGAAGCGCAGCGTGTGCGCCCCCTCCTGCAGGTAGACCGGCGAGCCCAGACCGGCCCACACCCATTGGCCGAGGGTCGGGGGCGCCCAGGTGAGCCAGTTGCCCGCATCCATGCGGTAGTAGAACGAATCGCTGGTGAGGCTCGTCCCCTTGCCCCTGACCCACAGGCGGTACCAACCGCCGCGGGGCAGGGTGAACGTCCAGGCAGCCTCCCCTTCATCGGTCCAGGTGCTGTAGATGTAGCCGCAGGCCGACGCCCCGCCGTCGGACCCCGCAGCCATGGGCACCTGCAGCGTCAGGTCCTCGGCCTCCACCTGGAGCGTGACCACTCCCAGGGAGGCCGTCGCCGTCCGCGTGGGCGTGGCGGCGGCGGTTGCCGTCGCCGAAGGCGTCGCGGTGAGCGTCGCAGGAACCGTTGTGCTCGTGGGCCCGCCAGTGGAGGTTCGGGTCGCGGTTGGCGTACGGGTGGCTGTGCGGGTGGGCGTGGGCGTGGCCTCAGAAAACAGAGGGACAAAGGCCAGGTTCTCGATGTCGCACTCCCCGTAGGCGATGCGGAACCACCCTGATTCGCCCCAGTAGGCGCCCCAGCTGTTCTTGGCAATCCAGTAACCGTCGCGGTCGTTGTACCCCACCAAGGTCACGGCATGGGGCCCCAGCTCGCCGCCGCTGGCGTGACGGTAGACCCCCCCGGTGTAGTTGTAGAAATCGGCGTAGACCATCATGGAGACCACCACGGGGCCCCCATCGGTCAGCGCCTGTTTGATCGCCTGGCGTCCGCTCACATTCTGCCACTGGCTGATGTGCACCGTGCGGTTGGCCCAGTCGCTGCAGGGGGAACAGGTGGTGTTCTGGTCGGTGTAGGGGAAGCAGGCTTCGTCCACCACCCCGGTATCGCGCACGAAGTTGAAGGCCCCACGCAAGGTCCAGCCGGTGTCGCAGCACTGGCCACAGCCGCAGAAGAAGAGATGCGACTCAGAAAGGTCGGTGGCGGCAGCGGAGCGCTGGCGGAAGATCTTCCACCGGGATTCCACTGCCCCCAGGGCCCCGAAGGCCGCGCAAGCCCCACACAGGCGCTGGTCGCGGATCGCCGTGGTCCAGTTGAGGCCATCTACGTTGCGCCAATCCAAGGACGAAGGCGGGGACCCCAGCGCCGCCGCCTCGTCCGGCACGGCAGCGCCCCGAGGCTCGGCCAAGTACTCTTCCCAGGTGAGGCCCAAGAGCCGCAGCTTCTCAGCCCAAGTGAGGTCTGAGACGGCGGTCTGACCAGCAGCCCAGCTTTGTGGGGAGGGATAGGGCTCTTCGGCGTCCGCTGCGGCCGGCTCGCCGGCCAGCGCCCCGACCGCCACGAGCAGCGCCCCGGCCAGAAGCAGCATCCAATATCGCTTCCGTCTCGGCATGGCGATCACCCCTCTGAGGGCCGCGGCGAACGCGCCAAGATTCACGGCCTGTAGTGTGCTACCCACACACTCTACCGCGCGCCATGCCGTTCTTCAATGGTACCTTCGTCCCGAGGGGGGCAGCCTTCAGGAGGTCGATCAGGGGATGTGCAGCACCTTGGCCCCCCGGATGCGGCCGGTCTTCAGCTCCCAGAGGGCCCGGTTGGCCTCATCCAGGGCGTACTCCTGCACCTCTGGGCGCAGGTCGGCCGCCGCGGCCAGGGCCAAGAACTCTCGCACATCGTCCCTGGTGACGTTGGCCACACTCTTGATTTCCCGCTCCATCCAGAGGTGGGTGGGGTATTCCAGGCGCAGCAGGTGCTCCTGGTCGGCCGGCTCCTTGCGGATGGCGTTGATCACCAAGCGGCCGCCCGGCTGCAGATGGCGCAGTGCCTCCACCACCGGTTTCCAGGCCGGCGTGGTGTCGATGATGCAGTCCAGCCGCTCTGGGGGGGCGTCGGCGGTGTCGCCAGCCCAGACGGCCCCCAGCTCACGGGCAAAGGCCTGCTGGGCCTCGCGCCGGGCGAAGACCGCAACCCGAACGTGCGGGAAGCGGTGCCGCACCATCTTCAGCACCAAGTGCGCCGAAGCCCCGAAACCGGTCAGGCCCAGGGCCTGGCCATCCTGTAGGTGGCACAGGCGCAGCGAGCGGTAGCCGATGGCCCCGGCGCACAGTAGCGGGGCCGCTTCCACGTCGGAGAACCCAGCCGGGATCGGCAGGGCGAACCCCTGCGGCACAGCCAGCCACTGGGCATACCCCCCGTGGGCGTCGCGCCCGGTGGCGCGGAAGTCGGGGCAGAGGTTCTCTTGCCCCGACAAGCAGAAGCGGCAGCGGCCACAGGCTGAGTAGATCCAGGCCACGCCCACCCGGTCGCCCACCCGATGGGCGTGGACCCCCGGCCCCAGGGCCGCCACCCGCCCCACCGCCTGATGCCCGGGGATCACCGGCAGGCGCGGCGGGGGCGTGCGTCCCTCGATCTCATCCAGCTCTGTGTGGCACACGCCGCAGGCGGCCACCCGCACCAGCACCTCGCCCGGGCCGGGCGTGGGCTCCGGCCATTCCACCCGTTGCAGCGGCGCGGGGTTCTGCGCCACGTCGGTCAGCGCCTTCAGCACCATGGCTTGCATCGTCTATCGCCTCCTGCTGGCCGCGCCTCACCGCTGCAGCCCACTGGGGATGCCCGACTCGCAAGGCACGCCGGTCTGGCACAGGCCGCAGCCGTAGCCCTCGAAGCCCCAGGTGGCCTGGACGTAGTCGTACACCGTGGGGCGCAGGTGGCGACTGCAGCGCTCCTTGTCGTGCCCTCTCTCGCTGATGGCCCCCACGGGGCAACGAGCGATACATTCGCCGCAGACGCCCCGGGCGAAGAACAGGCACCAGGCCCGAGGGTCGCCGTAAGGCCGAGGGGTGGGTGGGATCTGCACCCGGGCCACCACGGAACCCAGGCGCACGGCTTTGCCCAACGGGGTGATCAGGCCGTCGCACAGGCCGAAGGTGCCCAGGCCGCAGGCATGGGCGGCGTGGCGATCTGACCAGGTGGAGGCAAAGCCGAAGCGCCCAGAATCCCGCCGCCCCCATTGGGGCAGCAAGGTGGGAGCCACGGTCGGGATGCCCGCAGCGCTGAAGGCCTGCACCACCAGCCCCCGCAGCCGCACGTTCACCTCCTCGCCGAACATGCGGGAGCGGGCCCAGCGCTCGGCCGGGTAGAAGACCTCGCCACGGTTGTCGGCTTTTGCGGCCTCGGTCTGCGGCAGCGCCCAGGCGATGACAGTCAGCTCCTCAGGGCATGCCGCCTCGTCCGGGAAGGCCAGGCCGAACGCCTCCGCTGGCGTCCAGTGAAAGGGACCCACCGCCTCCTTGAACTCGTGGTAGAGAGGATCGTCGCCGCGACTGAAGCCCACCAGCGGATCGCCCCAGGCACGCTCTGCCCACCCTGGCCCCAAGCGGTTCTTCGGGCCGCTGCAGAACTGCTGGATGAGGCCGGCGACCCAGACCGCCAGACTGTCGGGGGACATGGGTTGGTCCATGGGCATCCTCCTTGGCTCAGGGTAGGCGCGGTCTCAGCGCGTTGGGCCCTTCAGGGCAGCCAACGCCTCCGGCAACGCCAGCGCGACCCACTGGGCATACATGGCCCCGGAGGGGTGCAGGCCGTCGGCGGCCAGCAGGGTGCGGTCGTTGGCGGCCAGACGGGAGATGGGGGTGACATCCACATAGCGAACCCCGGCTTGGGCCGCCTCCTCCCGGTTGACGGCGTTGAACAGATCGATCTCGGCGGCCATGCGCCCGGGGTCTTGCCCCTGGGCAAACGGCGTCACCCCCCAATCGGGGATGGAGAGGACCAGAACCCGTTGGGGCCGCCCGCCGGCGAAGCCGATGGCCCGCTCCAGCAGGGTGCGGAACTGGGAGCGGTACTCCTCAGCGTCCCGGCCTCGGTACTGGTTGTTCACGCCGATGAGCAGCGAAACCAGGTCGAACGGCGCCTGCTCTTCCACCTCGTCGATGGCTGCCAAGAGCTCGTGGGTCACCCAACCGGTGCGGGCCACGATGAGGGGCGGCTCCACCTCGTAGCCCTCCTGCCGCAAGGCAGCCGCTAGCTGCACCGGCCAGCGGTCGGCCGGCTCCACGTCGTGCCCGATGGTGTAGGAATCGCCCAAGGCCAAGTAGCGGATCACCTCTCCCCCTCCAGGCGCGGGGGCGCAGCCGACCAGCAGCCCCGTCACGGCTGACAGCAGCAGTACCGTACACACCCATCGCACCCCACGGTTCATGGTCATGCCGCCATCATACCACAAGGCGCACCCAGGGCAAGGGTTCCCCGCCCCCCGCGTCGGTGTGGTCTGCCCCAGGCCGGGTAGCGGCATTGTGATAGGATCTTTCGTCACAATCTTGACCTCCGGCTTCCCGTGGGGTACAATGGCCCCATGACGCTGTTCGAGCACGCGCGCAGGGAACGGATGAAGACGGAGGCCCCGCTGGCGGCGCGCCTGCGCCCCCGGAGCCTCGACGACCTGGTCGGCCAGGAAGAGATCGTTGGGCCAGGCCGTCTGTTGCGGCGCGCCATCGAAGCCGATCGCCTCTTCTCCAGCATCATCCTGTGGGGGCCGCCGGGCACCGGCAAGACCAGCCTGGCCATGGTCATCGCCCAGCGCACCAAGGCCCACTTCGAGGTGCTCAGCGCCGTGCTGGCCGGCGTGGCCGATATCCGCCGCGTGGTGAAGGAGGCCCAAGAGCGCATGGGCCTCTACGGCCAGCGCACTATCCTCTTGGTGGACGAAATCCACCGCTTCAACAAGGCCCAGCAGGACGCCCTCCTGCCCCACGTGGAAGACGGCACCATCGTTCTCATCGGGGCCACCACCGAGAACCCCCATTTCGAGGTCATCGGCCCGCTGCTCTCCCGCTCGCGGGTGTTTCAGCTCAAGCCGCTGAGCGAAGAGGCAACCCTCACCCTGCTGCGCCGCGCCCTGACCGACCCGGTGCACGGCTACGGCCGTCGGGCCATCACCGCCGACGAAGAGGCCCTGGCCCACCTGGCCCACATGGCCGGAGGCGACGCCCGCACCGCCCTGAACGCCCTGGAGCTGGCGGTGGAGTCTACTCCGCCGGACGAAGAAGGCGCCGTGCGCCTGACGCTGGAGACGGCGCAAGACTCCGTCCAGCGGCGGGTGATCCGCTACGACCGGGCCAGCGACGAGCATTACGACACCATCTCGGCCTTCATCAAGTCGGTGCGCGGCAGCGATCCCGATGCCGCGCTCTACTGGATGGCCAAGATGATCTACGCCGGCGAAGACCCCCGTTTCATCATGCGCCGCCTGCTGATCTTGGCCGCCGAGGACATCGGCCTGGCCGACCCCATGGGGGTGGTGGTGGCGGCGG
>JAAYZY010000123.1 GCA_012514615.1 Chloroflexota bacterium
AACACCGTTCGGCTCTTGCCGCCCTTGCCGCTCCGTACCAGCGCCGCGCCGGTGGTCAAGTTCACGTCGCCCAGGTCTAGGGCCACAAACTCAGACGCGCGCAGGCCGGTATCCAGCAGGGCCAACAGCAGGGCGCGGTCGCGGTCGCCCGCAAACGTCTTGCGTTCGCAAGTGCGCAGCATCGCTTGCACGTCGGGGAGAGGCACGGGCTCTAGGGGTTCTTGGGGCAGTTTGGGCGGCCTGACGCGGCGCATGGGGTCTTGCCAGCCGTCGGGTTCCACCTCTTCACCATACCAGCGCAGGAAGGCCCGCAGAGTGCGGTAGGCGGCATGGACGCCGCCGGGGTTGCGCCGCTGGCCCAGGTACAGCAGGTAACGCCGTATCAGGTCGGCGGTCACCGCCTGGGCGTCGGTCACCCGCTGGCCTTGCGCCCACTCTCGGAAGTGGCGCAGTTCGTCCCCGTAGAATTGCACCGTTCGGGGGGAGAGGCCCCGCGCCTGCCGGTCAGTCAGGAAGGCGGCAATCTGGGAGCCCAGGGCATCACGGGGAAGTAGGCGAATCAGTTGGTCGCGTTTCGTTGCAGACATAGCAAAGCCCCCCCCACACCACTACCCCTAGTGGTACAGAGAGGGCCAGGACACTACATCTTGTGGGAGGCGCGCCCGGCGCGATTCGAACGCGCAACCTACTGATTCGAAGTCAGGCGCTCTGTCCGTTGAGCTACGGGCGCACGCGTCGCCATCCCCACCGCCAACCCAAGGCTGGTGCCCGCGGCGACAGCCCCATTGTACTCAGCTTGGCCCCCTTGTCAAGCGCGTGGGGCCCCAGCTCCCTCGCGGTCGACCGGGACAGCGGGGGCTCGCTAGGCTCGCAGGGGTACAGCGGTGGCCTTGCCTCGGCTGGGCCGCCCCCGCCCACTACTTCTGGCGCAGCACCAGCGGCAGGTAGCGCTCCAGAATCGGGGCAGGTTCCGCGCTCTGGAGGTTCACTTCGGTGACCAGATCCGGGGCGTGCTGCCATAGGAAGCCCACATCCGGCACGGCTGGCAGCCCGTTGATGAAGAAGCGCGCCTTCTCTTGTGCTCGCATGCCTGGGACCGGCGGGGACCCGCCGGGATCCTCCCCGTAGACCGGCATCAGCCCATAGGAGCCAGGGGTCAGCACCGGGACGCACCCAACCACGTCGCCTCGCGGGCTGAGGGCCTGCACGATCGTGCCGATTGGCGCGGGAACGCCGTTCAGCAGCACCTCGCCGTAGGCCAAAGTGTAAAACGGTGTAATGCCCACGTAGCACGTCTGGGGAAGAGCGGTGACACTGGCGGTCGGTGTAGGCCTGGGAGCCGCGGTGGCCGTGCTCGAGGCGGTTGCCGTGGCGGTGCGGGAAGGCGTCAGGGACGGTGAGGGCGTCCGCGTGGCCGTCGCGGTGGCTGCGGCCGCCTGCGTCGCGGTTTGCGTAGCAGTGGCCGTCGGAGGATGGGGCGTCAGGGACGGCGACGGCGTTCGCGTGGTCGTCGCGGTAGCTGCAGCAACCCGCGTGGCAGTCCGGGTGGCCGTCTGCGTGGGCGTCGGGTCGGTTGGGCCGGTCGGCTCTCCCCACTCCACCACCAGAGCAGGTCGCCCCTCCGCCGACCACACATCCGCATCGGAGGTGATGAAGTACTTGCCGCTGTGGTAGTCCCAATCGGCCTCATACAGGGCCAGGTGCAGGGGACTGCCGGCCGCGTAGGCCTCGGCTGCCGCGCCGCTCACATCCCACTCCCTGGCCGCGCCCGGCCAAGGCGGCGGCGTCTCCAGGGGTTCCACCCACGCCGCAGACACGTTCTGGCGAGCCAGCGGCGCGTTGTTCCAGGTGATGGTCGCTTCCTCCCAGCCCCCATCCACCGCCAGCACCTGAATCCACGAGCGTTTCGGGCCGGGGTCCCACCCTGCGCCGGCATTGCCAAACTGGTGCAGCCGCAGCGTTGCTGATCGGATCACCTTGCCCACGGGCACGGTGCCAAGAGGGAACGTCACGTAGTACTTGGCGAAGCAGGGCCAGTCGGCCACATCCTCTTGGTTCTGGATGTTGGCAAACACCTTCCCGCCGTAGTTCAGCGATCCCCAAGTCGGGAAGTAGGCCGGCGCAGCCAACTCCCCGCAGACGCTGCTGCCCCCAACATCCGCGTCCATCACCGTGGCCCCGTTGAGCCCATGGCGGATGGTCACGCTCCCCCCTGGCAACGATTGCGGCGGCCGGTAGTCCGCCATGCCGAACGCCATCTGCCCCCAGGTGCGCGGCTGCTGCCCATCCAGGCCCTGGGGCCACTTCTGGGCCGCGATGGGCGTCCCCGCGCTGTCGTCCCGATCGTGCACCGTTAAGCCCAGCCTCCACACCGTCCCCGACGGCGGCGGCCCCCCAAGCCCCAGACTGGCGAACGGGATGTGGTACTCCACCAGCCAGCCCCGGTCATCTTGGTTACCGTTGGGGTAGCTGCCGCGCCAGCCGGTGTTGCTGGCGAAGCCAGCGCCGGCCTGCACCCAGGCAGCCCCATCCCCCCTGTAGGCGGCCTGGAAACGCTCCCGCTCCTCCCACCAGTTCAACTGGGCGTCGAACCGATAGGCCGACGGACCGGGCGCGCTGGCATCGTCCCCCGCCGTCTGCAGGTAGAGCGACACGGCGTCCCACTGCGTGAGGCTGTCGGGGGTTGGCGACTCGTCGTACCAGAGCCGCCGGTCGAAAATCGTGACCTCCAAGTACAGGTAGCTGTCATTGTACC
>JAAYZY010000011.1 GCA_012514615.1 Chloroflexota bacterium
TCTTCTTCGAGGCCGTGGGCGACTGGCAGCTCACTCAGTTCAAGGGCAACCCAGCCAACAAAGGCAAGGTGCTGAACACCGGCCTTTGGCGCTACACCCGGCACCCCAACTACTTCGGTGATGCCACCTTGTGGTGGGGGCACTTCTTGGTTGCCCTGAGCACTCCTTCTGGCTTCCTCACCATCTTCAGCCCCATCATCATGACCTTGCTGCTCATGAAGGTGTCTGGCGTGGCCCTTCTGGAGAAGCGCCTGGAAGAGACCAAGCCCAAGTACCGCGAGTATATCGAGACGACCAACGCCTTCTTCCCCTGGTTCCCCAAGAAGCCGAAATCGGCCTAGGCGACCGCCTTCGGTCAGCACGCAGTGGGGGTTGCCTTGATGGGGCGGCCCCTTGTGCTGTGCGTCCGGCAACGGCCACTTGCGCCGGCGCGCCGGTTGTAGTATAATGGTCCTGCACCTTTGGGGCAGGGTGAGGCCCGGGGGAATCCCCCCCTGGCTGATTCCCGATCGGCGGTATGAGGCCCAGCCAGAGACAAGGCTGACGCCTTGAGCCCGCGAGCCGCAAGGCCGATCCGGTGGTGGAAGGGCGAACCTTCCCATGCCGGAGCCGACGGTATAGTCCGGATGGAAAGAGGTGCTCGCTTACCGTGGCCGCGCGAAGCGCCCACGGTCAACAAGCGCCCTGCCCCGAAGCCTGTGCTTCGGGGTTTCTTTTTGGGGAGGGAGACCGTATGCAAGAGTCTGCTGTGCGCAAACGGGCGGTGGAACCGGCCAAACCGGCTGGGCGGCCCCAGGTGAGCCGTCTGGCCGGCTTCGTGCGCAGCCGATCGGAACTGCTGCTGGTGCCCGTGGGGATGGTGACTGTGCTCCTGGTGTGGCAGGCCATCGTCATGCTGGGGGACTACCCCGACTTCATCATGCCGACCCCACGGCGGGTTTTCCAACGCCTAGCGGGCCTGGTGGTCTCCGGCGCCCTCTGGTGGCATGCGTGGATCACCGTGCAGGAGATCTTGGCCGGGCTGGCCCTGGGGCTGGTCAGCGCCTCCCTGCTGGGGTACTTCTTGGCTCGCTTCCGCCAGTTGGAGAAGATCCTCTCGCCCTACATCGTCGCTTCCCAGGCCATCCCCGTGGTGGCGCTGGCCCCGTTGCTGGTGATCTGGTTCGGCTTCGGAAGCCTATCCAAGGCCCTGGTCTGTGCGCTGGTGGTCTTCTTCCCCGTGTTGGTGAACACGGTGGTGGGCTTGCGCAGCGTGGACCCCAACCTGAGGGACCTGATGCGCGCCTACGAAGCCGGGCGGTGGCAGACGTTCCGCATGCTGGAGCTGCCAGCGGCCTTGCCGGTGCTCTTGGGCGGGCTGAAGGTGGGGGTCACCCTTTCGGTCATCGGCGCGGTGGTTGGGGAGTTCGTCGGCGCCGACCGCGGTCTGGGGTTCCTGGTCAACCTGGGTCAGGGGCTGATGGATACCCCGCTCATGTTCGTGGCCATCTTCACCCTGGTGACCATCGCCATGCTGCTCTACGGCCTGGTAGGCCTGTTGGAGAACCTGTTGCTCTCTTGGCGGTCTTAGGCCGCTTGTATCTATCCGATCGCCAACCTTGAGGAGGTTGACCGCTGATGCCAAACCTGAATGTCCGCTCCAAGATGCTGGCCCTGGTGGCCCTCGTCCTGTTGCTGGCCTCGTGCACCACGCCGGCCGCGCCCACGGCCACCCCCACGCCAGCCGCAGCCCAGCCGGTCAAGCTGGCCATGGGCTTCATACCCAACGTGCAGTTTGCGCCGTTCTACATGGCCGACAGCCGAGGCTACTTCGTGGACGAAGGGCTGAGCGTGACGTTCGACTACGGCACTGAGTCTGACCTGATGAAGCTCTTGGGCACCGGCGAGCTTCAGTTTGTGGTGGGCAGCGGCGACCAGGTGGTGCTGGCCCGCTCGCAAGGGCTGCCGGTTGTGTACGTCGCGGAGTTCTACCACCGCTACCCCGTCTGCGTGACCGCCCTGAGCAGCAAGGGCATCCGCACGCCCCAAGACCTGGAAGGCAAGACTGTGGGCATCCCGGTGCTGCACGGAGCCAGCTACGTGGGGTGGAAGGCTCTGGCGCAAGCCGAGGGGCTGAACGAAGGAGCCATCAACCTGCAGGCCGTTGGGTACACCCAGGTGGCCAACCTGCTGGAAGGGCGTATCGATGCCGCCGTCTGCTACACCATGAACGAACCGGTGCAGCTGCGGGCTGCCGGTCACCAAGTGGTGGTCATGGAGGTCTCAGACTACGCCACGTTGATCTCCAACGGCATCATCACCAACGAGCAGACGATCCAGGAGAACCCGGCTCTGGTCACAGCTCTGGTGCGGGCCTTCCTGCGCGGCTTGCGGGACACGCTGGACGACCCCGACGCCGCCTTCCAGACCTGCCTGAAGTATGTGCCAGAGGCCGGCGGCGATAACGAGACTCGGCAGCGCGCCGTGCTGGATACCTCCATCGAGCTGTGGAAGACGGACCGCCTGGGCTACAGCGACCCCCAAGCCTGGGAAGCGGCCAACACGTTCATGGCCCAGGTCGGGCTGGCGAGCCAGAAGCCGGCCACGGAGTCTCTCTTCACCAACGACTTCGTGGAGCGGGCCGCGGTGCGCTAGCGCAGGGCGGGGGAGCGCCGATGCAGAACAGCACACCGCCTACAGAGGAGCGGCCCACAGCCCTGGCGGCTGAGGCGATCGAGCTCACCTACCAAGACGGCAACGTCCCCACCAAGGCGTTGGAAGACGTCACCTTCCGCGTGGCCCAGGGTGAGTTCCTTTGCATCCTGGGCCCCTCAGGCTGCGGCAAGACCACCCTGCTGCGGGTGCTGGCCGGGCTCATCCCACCCAGCGGCGGCCAGGTGCTGCTGGACGGCCAGCCGATCGTGTCGCCCAGTCGGGAGGTGGGGCTGGTCTTCCAGACCGCCAACCTGATGCCCTGGCGCACGGTCTGCCGCAACGTCACCTTGCCCTTGGAGGTGGCCGGCCTGCCGCTGGCCGAAGCGCGGGCTCGCGCCGGCCCGCTGCTGCAATTGGTGGGCCTGGCCGGCTTTGAAGAGGCTCACCCGGCCCAGCTCTCAGGTGGCATGCAGCAGCGGGTGGCCATCGCCCGCGCCCTGGCCCCCGAGCCCAAGGTACTGCTCATGGACGAGCCGTTCGGCGCGCTGGACGCCATCACCCGGGAGCGGCTGAACGTGGAGCTGCTCAAGATCTGGGATCTCCAGCGGCAGACCATTGTCATGGTCACCCACAGCATCCGCGAAGCCACCTTCCTGGCTGACCGCATCCTGGTCATGGGGCCGCGGCCCAGCCGCATCATCATGGAGCTGGCGGTGCCCCTGCCCCGCCCACGCACCTTGGACATGATGTACACACCGGAGTATGGCCAGCTCTCCCGCCGGCTGCGAGCCACCATCGCCTAGGAACAGCCGCGACCCGGCTTGCCACCTTCCTTGCTTGATGGTACAATCCCTGGCAAGGAGGGGCTGTGCCAGTCGTCACGCTGACCACGGACTTCGGCCTGGCCGATGGGTATGTCGCCGCGATGAAGGGAGTCATCCTCAGCCTGGCCCCCCAGGCGACGTTGGTGGACGTCTCGCATCTGGTGCCGCCGCAAGACGTTCTGGGGACCGCTCTGCTGCTGGAGGGCGTAACGCCCTTCTTCGCCCCTGACACGGTGCACCTTGTGGTTGTGGACCCTGGCGTCGGCACCCAACGTCGCCCTCTGGCCGCACAGACCAGTCAGGGTCTCTTCGTCGCCCCAGACAACGGCGTTCTCACCACCGCCTTGGCCGCCCCCGGCCCGCAGCAGGTGGTACACCTGACCAACCCAACCGTCTGGCGCCGCCCGGTCAGCGCGACGTTCCATGGGCGCGACATCTTCGCCCCGGCCGCAGCCCACCTGGCCCTCGGCTGGCCCTTGGAGCGCCTCGGCCAGCCCATCGCCGACCCGCATCGCCTCTCCCTGCCGCAGCCCACATGCCGAGCCCCGGGGGAGGTCTGGGCCGAGGTGATCCACGTGGACCGGTTCGGCAACCTTGTCACCAGCCTGCGGGCCGTCGATCTCCCCGGACCGCCGCAAGGGTGGCGCTTCCAGGTGGGGGCGGCCACAGTGGCTGGCTTGCGCTGCACCTACGCCGAAGCGCCCCCGGGCGACCTCCTGGCCCTGACCGGCTCTGGCGGGCGCGTGGAGATCGCCCAGCGAGACGGCCATGCCGCGCAGACCCTCGGCCTCGGTCGCGGCGCCCCCGTCGTCGCCCGCTGCGCAGAAACAACCGATCACACCTAAGGAAGGGTACGACATGGAGCGATTCGTCATCGAAGGTGGTTATCCCCTGAACGGCACGGTGCGCCCCAGCGGCATCAAGAACGCCGCGCTGCCGATCCTGGCGGCGTCGCTGCTCACAGAAGAACCGCTGGTGCTGGAGAACGTGCCCAAGATCCGCGACGTGGAGACCATGTGCCAGTTGCTGCAGCAACTGGGCGTGGAAGTGGAGCGCACCGCCCAGGGCGAGCTGATCCTCTGCGCCCGTCGGGTGACCAGCGCCGAGCTGGACCCGGAACTGACCCGGCACATCCGCGGTTCGGTGCTGCTGGCCGGGCCTCTGCTAGCCCGGATGGGGCGGGTGCAGCTCCCGCTGCCCGGCGGCGACGTCATCGGCCGCCGTCGTTTGGATACGCACCTGCTCTCCCTCACCGCACTGGGCGCCAAGATCACCGAGGAGAGCGGCTACCGTATGAGGGCCGACCGCCTGCGGGGGCAAGACATCCTGCTGGATGAGGCCAGCGTCACCGCCACAGAGAACGCCCTCATGGCCGCGTCCAGGGCCGAAGGCACCACCGTGCTGCGCAACGCCGCCTCAGAGCCCCACGTGCAGGAGCTGGCCCGCGTGCTCCAGCAGATGGGGGCGCGGATCGAAGGCATCGGCTCCAACACGCTCACGGTGCATGGGGCCACCGCGCTGCACGGCGCTCGCTGGAGTCTGGCCCCCGACCACATCGAGGTGGGCTCGTTCATTGGCCTGGGCGCCGTAACGCCCGGCGAACTGGTCATTAAGGACGCCGCCCCCGAAAACCTGCGCATGACCAACCTGGTTATGCGGCGACTAGGCGTTCGCCTGGAGGTGCGCGGCAACGACGTGGTGGTGCCGGACGGGCAAGACCTGGAGATCATCGACGACGCTCAGAACACCGTGCCGAAGATCGACGACGGGCCGTGGCCGGCCTTCCCCGCCGACACGATGAGCATCGCCCTGGTGGTGGCCACCCAATCCCGGGGCACCGCGCTCATCCACGAAAAAATGTTCGAAAGCCGCCTCTACTTCGTGGACAAGCTCATCGCCATGGGCGCGCGCATCATCCTCTGCGACCCGCATCGGGCCATCGTCGTCGGCCCAGCCCAGCTCCACGGGGAGCAGCTGGAAAGCCCCGACATCCGCGCCGGCATGGCCCTGCTCATCGCCAGCCTGTGCGCCCGGGGGCAAAGCGTCATCCGCAATATCGTTCAGATCGACCGGGGCTACGAGCAGGTGGAAGTGAAGCTCCAGGCCTTGGGCGCGCACATCCAGCGACTGAGCTAGGCTCGGCGTCCGGCGCAGGGGGGGGGATGTCTCAGAACAGCCGCAAGTGGTTGGCCGTCTTGGCGGTCTCTGTGTTGGCCTGCTGTTGCTGCCTGACGGCAGCCATAGCTTTGGGCAGCTTCTGGGGCTACAACCTGCTGCAAGAGCAGGCTGGCTTCGTACTCCCCGAGCGGGTGCCGCCCCAGGTGCCGGAGCTGCACTTGCCGGCCACCGCCGGCGACTGGGCCCTGCTGGAAACCATGACCCAGGGAGAGCTGCCCCCGCGGGACCAGTTGGAGCTGGGCGTGCGTCTGGGAGGGCTGCCAGCCGACACGGCCCACGGCCCAGCCGCTGCCCCGCCGGAGCGGGCCCTGGGCCAGCAGGACACGTTCTGGGTCAGCGACTACAGCGACCCCGAACGCGTCGGCTACTTCCAAGCCGAGGCGGAGCTGCGCCACGTTTCCGAGCATGCCTACTTCTGGGTGGAGACAGCCTACAAGCGCTCCCCCACCGACGAGGCGCTGGCCGCGGCCGGGCGGGCCTTTGACCGCACCTACGAGACGAACCACCGCTACTTCGGCAGCGAGTGGTCGCCAGGTATCGACGGGGAGACGCGGGTGCACATCTACAACGGGCGCGTCCCCGGCGTGGGCGGCTACTTCTCCAGCGCAGATGAATACCCAGCAAGCATCAACCCACACTCCAACGAGCGGGAGATCTTTTATGTCAATCTAGATTCCATCGCCCCTGGCGACGCCCTCTACAGCGCCGTGCTGGCCCACGAGTTCACCCACATGATCCAGTGGCGCGTGCGCGGCAGTGAAGACGGCTGGGTAGACGAGGGGCAGGCCGAGCTGGCCATGCCTCTCAACGGCTACCCCACCGACGGCGCCGAGACCATCTTCGCCCTCCGCCCCGACACACAGCTCAACGCCTGGAGCGAGGAGCCGAGCCGCTCGTACCCCCACTACGGCGCATCCTACCTGTTCACCAGTTACTTCTTCGACCGCTTCGGCCCCGCCGCGTTGGCCGCCTTCATGAAAAACAGCCAGAGCGGCATGGCCGCCTTCGACGACGTCTTGGCCAGCCAGGGTCTTTCGTTCGACAAGCTGTTCAGTCAGTGGACGGTGGCCAACGCGGTACCCGGGCCGCTGCACGAAGCCCTGCCCTACGGCAGAAGCGCCTACGCCAACCGCCACCCAGGGGTGCGCATGGCTGCAGGTTCCTACCCCAGCCGGGGCCAGGGCGAGGTGCACCAGTACGCGGCCGACTACCTGCTGCTGAGCCCTCCCAGCAGCGGCGCTGTGGACCTGCGCATCGCCTTCGACGGGACCAGCCGCACCCGCCTCTTGCCCACCCAGGCCCCCGAAGGCCAGGCGTTCTGGTACGCCAACCGGGGCGATGACCGCAACATGACCTTGACCCGCCCGGTCGACCTGAGCGGGCTCAGCCGGGCCACCCTCACCTTCTCCACCTGGTACCACATCGAGGACGGCTGGGACTTCGGCTACGTGGAAGTGTCGGAAGACGGTGGGCAGACATGGAGGGTTTTGCGCGGCGCCTCCAGCAGCGACAAGAACCCGGTGGGCAACAGCTTTGGGCCCGGCTACACCGGCGTCAGCGGCGGCCGCAAAGGCGACGAGCCTCGCTGGCTGGACGAGCGGGTGGACCTGAGCCCCTATGCTGGGCAGGAGGTGCTGCTGCGTTTCGAGTACATCACCGACGACGCCCAGAACGCGCCCGGCTGGGCCCTGGACGCCATCGCCATCCCCGAACTGGGCTTCGCCGACAACGCCGAGCAGCCCGACAGCGGCTGGGAGGCCAACGGCTTCGTGCGCTGCACCAACTGGCTGCCGCAGCGCTTCGTCGTCCAGGTGATCGCCTTCGCCGGGCAAGAGGTACAGGTGCATCCCATGGCCCTGGACGACGAAAACCGCGGCGAGTTCTCTCTGCAGGGGCTGGGCGGGCCCGTGGAGCGAGCGGTGGTGGTCATCTCTGCCTTGACCCCGGTGACCACCGAGTGGGGCTACTATCGCTACGAGATCTCGCCGGCCGAGCCGGCTGCAGGGGCTCTGCGGATGGGGGACTGGTCGCCCGTCCTTTGGGCCGGCCGGCGCACGCTGCAGCCGGGTTGGGCCAGCGGGCTGCGCCTGGCTGAGGCGGCGCGGTGAGGGGCGTGCCTGCCGGCGTCGCGCTGGCCGCCGGCCTGCTGCTGGGGCTGCTGACCGCCTGCCAACCTAGGCCGGCCGGCACGCCTGCGCCTCCTCCAGCGCTCACGGCCCATCCCCCCACAGCCACCGCCGGGGCGCAGCCGACAGCCCCCTCGGGCGACGCCGAAAGCCACCTGGCCCTGCTGCCGGCCTTCCGAGATGAGGCGGCCGCCCTGCCGGAAGCGGCCCGCTACGCCATCACCGTCACCCTGCAGGAGTGGAGCGGCGACCTGCTGGGCGAAAGCCGCATCGTCTACACCAACACCGAGACGACGCCCCTGGAGCACCTGGTGCTGCGCCTCTACCCCAACCTGCCCGGGCAAGACGCCGGCGTGGAGTTGCACAACGTGCAGGTGAACGACCGCCCCACAGAGCCCACGCTGTGCAGCATGGGCACGGCGGCCCGCCTGCCCCTGGCCGCCCCCTTGCCGCCCGGCCAGTCGGCGACGCTGACGTTCGATTTCGTTACCCGCGTCCCCGGCGAAAACGCCCGCGGCTACGGCGCTTTCGGCGTCAGGGACGACACCTGGACCCTGGCCGGCTTCTACCCCATGGTGGCCGTGTTCGACCATGCCGGCTGGGACGAACAGGTGCCGGCTCCCTACGGCGACATGACCTACAGCGACGTGGCCTTCTACCAGGTGACGGCGACGCTGCCGGCCGAGTACACCGTGGCTGCCACCGGCACGCTGGTGGAGAAACGGTGCCGCCTGGAGACCTGTGCCTGGCGCAGCGAGAGCGGCCCAGTGCGGGACTTCAA
>JAAYZY010000012.1 GCA_012514615.1 Chloroflexota bacterium
AGGAAGAAAGCCTGCTGGCCATCGGCCCGAAGCAAACCGAGCAACGGTTGATCGAGCCCCTCACCGCGCCGCGCGCCCGCCTGATCCTCTACTCCACCATTGGGCTGCTGCCCTTGACGGTGCTCCTAGCGGGAGCGGTCGTCTGGTGGCGGCGGCGCTAGGGCAGAGAGGGTGTCATGAAGCTCAGAGATACCGCCATCTTGCTGGTCATCTTGGCCCTCCTGGGGGGCTACGTCTACTTCTTCGAATGGCAGGGGGAGGGCGCCGCGGCCACGCCAACGCCCTCCGCGGTCACCCCACTGTGGGACGTAGAGGCGGCCAACATCGTGGGCCTGGCGGTGCAGGGCCCCCAGGGAGCCATCCGCCTGCACAAGGAGATCACCACCAACGCCTGGCAGATTCAAGAGCCAACGCAGGAACCGGCCGACAACCTGAGGGTGCACAGCACGGTAGACGCCCTGGCGGGCCTCAGCGCCAGCCGCGCCCTCACCGATGTCACCGACCTGGGAACCTATGGCCTCGCCGCACCGTCTTGGGAAGTAGACATCACGCTCTTGGGAGGGGAGAGCCTGAGCCTCCATGTGGGAGACCAGAACCCCGCCGGGAGCCAATACTACGTCCAACGCGAAGGCGATCCGGCAGTTTACTTGGTGTACCGAAGCTCCATTGAGAGCTTGCAGCGGCTGGCCACAGAGCCGCCCTACCAGCCGACACCGACGCCGACGTCGCCGGCAGCGACCGCCACCGCCGCGCCCTGAGTCCGCCGGCGCAACGGGCAGCGCGCAGCCAGGCCAGCAGCAGGAAGGAGTGCCACAACGTGTTAGTTGATCTGCAGACCCAGTCGCTGACGCACGTGCGCGCCATCCGACGAATCATCACCCTAGGGCGCAGGCAAGGATTCGTCACCTACAACCAGATCCAAGAGCTCTATCCCCAAGCGGACGAGGATGCCGAAACTCTGGCCAGCCTGGTGCGAGAGCTCTTGGAGGCCGGCATCGCTGTGGGCGAGGAAGCGCGCGCCAGCGAGGCCGAGCCCAACGATGACCTCCTGGCCAGTGCCGCTGAAGAAGCGGAGGAAGAGGACGAGGAAGGCCCAAGCCTTCCCGCAGCCCCATCGGACCTCTCGGCCGAACTGCCCAGCGACGATCCCTTCGCCCTCTACCTGCGAGAAGTCTCCTGCTACCCGCTGCTCACGGCCCAAGAAGAGGTGATCCTGGCCCGACGCATGGAGCGCGGCCGGCGGGCCAGCCAGCGCAGCGCGGTCGGCAACCTGCCCCGCCGCGATCTGGCTCGCCTCAACCGCATCATCCAAGACGGCAACGCCGCCCGCGACCACCTCATCAAGGCCAACTCGCGGCTGGTCATCAGCGTAGCCCGCCGCTACGTCGGCCGCGGCGTGCCGTTTCTGGACCTGATCCAGGAAGGCAACATCGGCCTCATGCGCGCCGTGAAGAAGTTCGACTACAAGCGGGGCTACAAGTTCAGCACCTACGCCACCTGGTGGATCCGCCAGGCCGTGAGCCGCGCCGTGGCGGACCAAGGCCGCACCATCCGCGTGCCGGTGCACATGCACGACCAGATCCGCCGTTACGCCGAAACCCGTCGCCGCCTGGCCCAAGAGCTGGGGCGCGACTCCACCACCGAAGAGGTGGCCGAGGCGATGCAGATCCCAGTGCAGAAGGTGGAGCGCATCCAGATGGCCGCCCAGGTGCCCATCTCCCTGGAGACGCCCATCGGCGACGACGACGACAGCTTTCTGGGCGACCTGATCGAAGACCACACCGCCGAGCCGCCTGTGGACGCGGCCACTCGCGAGATCCTGCGGGAGTGCGTGAACGAGGTGCTCACCTCGTTCTCCCCCCGGGAGGTGCGCATCCTCCGGCTGCGCTTCGGCCTGGAAGACGGCCGCCCCCACACCCTGGAAGAGGTAGGGCGCAAGTTTGGGCTGACCCGCGAGCGCATCCGCCAGATCGAGGCCGAGGCCCTGCAGCGGCTGCGCCACCCGCGCCACCGCCGCCGCCTGCAAGACTACCTGCGGTAGGGGGGGCGCCCCCCTCCCCACTGCCTAGCGACAGTTGCCATCCTTCCGTCCCCGTGCTACAATGGCCCAGTGCAGGGCGGCCAAGGGGCCGCCCTGTTGCTGTGCCCCAGGCGCAGACACACCACCCTTGCCCAGCAAGGGTGCAGACGGAAGGACTCCTCAATGGAAATCGCCATCATCGGCTTCCCCAATAGCTCCAAGACCACCATCTTCAACGCCCTCACCCGCGGCCAGGTGGAGACCACCGCCGTGCCTTCGGCCAAGCTGGAGGTGCACACCGCCGTGGTGCAGGTGCCCGACCCCCGGGTGGACGCCCTCAGCACGATGTTCCGCCCCCGCAAGACCACCTATGCCCGCGTCACCTACAACGACATCGCCGGCATGGCCCGGGGCATGAGCCGGCAGAGCGGCTTCTCCGGCGGCCTGCTCAACCTCCTCAGCAGCAGCGAGGCGCTGATGCACGTGGTGCGCGCCTTCCAAGACGACACCGTGCCATCGGAGAAGGGCGTGGACCCGACCCGGGACATCGCCGACATGGATACCGAGCTGATGCTGGCCGATCTGGCCGTGGTGGAGAAGAAGGTGGAACGCCTGGGCAAAGAGCGGAAAGACAACCGCGACGAGCTCACCCTCTTCGCCCGGCTGCAAGCGGCCCTAGAGGAGGGCCAGCCCTTGCGCGACCTGGAGTTCACCCCCGACGAGGCCAAGAGCCTGCGCGGCTACGGCTTCCTCAGCCTCAAGCCGATGCTGCTGGTTCTGAACGTAGGCGACGCCGCCGAGGCTGCCGCCCAGATCCCCGCCTATGACCACCGCCAGTCGCTCCTCCTCACCCTCCACGGCCGCCTGGAGGCGGAGATCGCCCAGCTCGACTCGGAAGAAGCGCAAGCATTCTTGCAGGAGTACGGCATCGCCGAGCCGACGCTGAACCGCGTCATCCGCGCCTCCTACGACCTGCTGGGCCTTCAGTCGTTCTTCACTGTGGGGGAAGACGAGGTGCGCGCCTGGACGGTGCGTCGCGGGGCCACCGCGGTGGAGGCGGCCGGCGCCATCCACACCGACCTAGCCCGCGGCTTCATCCGCGCTGAAGTGGTCGCCTACGACGACATGGTGGCCTGCGGCAGCCTGGTCGAGGTGCGCGCCCGGGGGCTGCTGCGCTTGGCCAAGCGGGATTACATCGTCCAAGACGGCGACATCTTGAACATCCGCTTCGCCGTGTAGGGAGCCCGCGCCCCTCAGATGATCAGCGACACGCCCAAGAGCAGGATCATCACCCCCACCAACTGGCGGAACCGCTCTCGGTTCACTAGCGCATCGAGGCGCGCCCCCACCACGATGCCCAGGAGGATCGCCGGCGCCATGAACAGGTAGTGAGAGAGCACCGTGCCATTGAAGTGGCCGGCCAAGGCGTGGGTACCCACCACCAGGGTCGCGTTCACCAGGAAGGCCGCCTGCAAGATGGCCCGGAACTCCTCTTTGGGCCAGCAGCGCAGCGCACCGTAGACCACCACCGGCGGGCCCATGGTATTGTAGGCTCCTCCCAGACAGCCGGAGAGGAAGCCAGCCAGGTAGACCCAGCGGGATGAGCAGGCCTGCCGCAGGGCCGGCCGCAGCAGCTCGTACAGGGCATAGGCCACCAACAGCGCTCCCAGCACCCCCTGCACCAACGCCTCGTCCAACGCCGTCAGCGCCCAGATGCCCACCGGCGCCCCCAGGGCAGACCCCAGCGCCAAGCGGCCCACCTCTCGCAGGTCCACCGAATCTCGGTGGCGGATCAGATTGACCAGATAGACGGTGAAGCCGGCCAGCGCCACCAACGGCGCTGCCGTGCGGATGCCCAAGAGCAGCGTCACCAGCGGCATGACCACGAGGGCAAACCCGAAGCCAGTCAGCGTCTGCTGCAGGGCCGCGGCCAGGGCGATGACAACCAACAGGAAGTTGGTCAAGACGACACTCCACGCGCACAAGATGACGCCCGGACCAGGGCTGCCGAGGCGGTAGCCTCCGCGGCTCTGGCCGGGCGAATGGATCAGCCACAACCCCCTGAGCTACGACGCCTTACACACGCCGTCCCCCTTTGAGCTTGTCGGTCAACGCCTCCAAGTCGGCCCAGCGCCCGGCTGCCGCAAGCGCCGCCTGCTCAGGCCAGGTGGTGGGGTCAGCCAAGCGCGCCAGGCGTGGGTCAGCCGCCTCCAAGATCTCCAGCAGGCGAGCCGGGGCGGTCTCCGCCAGTTGGGCGAAGGTGGTCACCCCTGCGGCGCGCAACAAGCTGGCGATCTTCGGCCCGATCCCCTCCAAGAAGGTCAGGTCGTTCGGCGTGGCCGGCTGGCGCACCTGCACCGCCCCAATCTGGGCCGCGCGCTCGGGCCAGGCGCTGGGGTCGGCCAAGCGAAGAAGGCGCGGGTCCGCAGCCTCAAGGACCTCCCGCAAGCGGCTGGGCTCCGTCTGCGCCAGCGTGGCAAACGATCGGATCCCCGCGCCGTGCAGCACCGCGGCAATGCGTGGGCCGATGCCCTCCAAGCGGGTCAGGTCATCGTCCGCCGCGGCTTCCACCCCCGCCATCGCTGCCGGCGCAGGCGGCGGCTGAACGGCCACATCCACCCCCTCTGGGGCCCGCTGCGAGAACGGGGGTTCCGCCATCGCCTCCGGCGCAGGCGGGGGCGCTTCCGTCGTCTGCACCGGCCGGTATTCCGGCTCGCTGGGGACGCCCGGCCCTCTCTTGGCCAACTGCGCTGGCTCCTCGTTCCGCCACATCCTGCGCACAATCAGATACAGGGCATACAGGGCCACCAGCAAGACGGCAAACAGCAGGAAGCCCAGGAAGATGATGACCAGCAGCCCATACCTCATCGCCATCGCCGTTGCTCCTTTCCACGTGTGGGAACAGACGTGCTCAGCGTACGGACTCCAAGCCCGGCCATTATACCACAAGGACCAGTTTCCTGCATCCCAGGGAGGCCCACCCCGCTGTCGGGCAACTTGACGGCCCGCCCCATCGCGGCTATCATGTCCCTAGTTGCCCGGGGAGTCGCCCATGTCGGTACGCATCCTCCACAACCCCTCCGACCAACAGCAGGGAGCCTGGGACGCCTTCCTCGCCGCCCACCCGGGAGGTCATGTGCTGCAGACCAGCCGCTGGGCCGCTCTCAAGGCCCGATTCGGTTGGCGACCCTGCCTGGTGCAGCTAGTGCAGGGGGGCGCCATCCAGGCCGGAGCCGCCCTGCTCTTCCGCCGCCTGCCCCTGGGCCAGACCCTGGCCTACGTGCCCAAAGGCCCAGTCGTCTGCTGGGACCAGGCCGACCAGGCCCAGGAGTTGTTGGCCGCCCTCAGGCAGGCGGCGCAGGCCGGCCGCGCCTGGTCGTTGACGCTGGAACCGGAGCTCCCCCAGGGCCATCCGGCGGTAGACACGCTAACACGCGCCGGCTTCCAGCCCGCGCCCCGGGCCATCCAGCCCCGCAGCACCATCTGGGTGGACCTGCAAGGCTCTCCCCAAGAGGCCTTGGAACGGATGAAACCCAAGACACGCTACAACCTCCGCCTGGCCAGCCGCAAGGGCGTCGTGGTGCGCCCCGCCCAAGAGGCCGACCTGCCCGCCTTCTACCGCCTCATGCAGACCACCGCCGCCCGTGACGGCTTCCCCGTCCATGCATCCGCCTACTATGAAGAGGCCTACCGCCTCTTCGTGCCGTCCGGCTGGGCCCAGGTGCTGCTGGCCTACGGGGAGGAGGGGCTGCTGGGCGGGCTGATGGTCTTTGCCTTCGGGCCGACGGCCTGGTACATGTACGGGGCCTCGGCCGACGTGGGCCGCCAACGGATGCCCAACCACCTGCTGCAGTGGGAAGCGATGCAGTGGGCCCGCAGCCGCGGCTGCCGCACCTACGATCTGTGGGGCATCCCCGACGAAGTGGGGCAGCAACCCAGCGCCTACCAGGCCACCGTCACCGAACGCGGCGACGGCCTCTGGGGCGTCTACCGCTTCAAACAGGGGTTCGGCGGGCAGGTGGTGCGCACGGTGGGCGCTTGGCAGCAGGTCTACTCCCGCCCGGGCCACTGGCTAGCCGAGGAGGCGTGGCCGGGGGTCCGCCGCCTGTGGCGGGCGTTGCGCCAGCCAGGCCAGCCGTCGGCCGCCGACCGCGGCTGAGCCGCCGCCGACACGCTGCAGAAGGACAGGCCATGTGCACCATCACGTTCATCGAGCACGATCAGACTGGCGGCCAAGAGATCCGGCGCACCGGCGTCCTCCGTCAGGGCCAGAACGTCTGGGCCCTAGGCGTGGAGCTGGAGCTGCTCTCCCAAAGCGCCTGCGGCGGCCGGGGCATCTGCGGCAAGTGCCGCCTGCAGGTGGTGGGAGCCTCCCCAACTCCCAGTGACGCCGACCACCGCGTCTTCAGCACCCAAGAGCTGCAGGTTGGCTGGCGGCTGGCCTGCCGACTCTACCCCACCAGCGACCTCACCTTGCGGCTGCCCCCGCCAGAGCGGGGCCTTCAGGTGGCCGTCTCCGGGCGCAGCCGGCCGGTAACCCTGGCCCCAGCCACCCGCAAGGTCTGCCTCACCCTGCCCCGCCCAACCCTGGAGGACCAGCGCGCCGACTGGCCTCGCCTGACAGAGAGCCTGCAAGCGCTGGGCATCCCCGCCGACGGCGGCGACCTGGCCGTGTGGCAGGCTCTGCCCAGCGCTCTGCGCCAGGGCGACTTCCGCGCCACCGTGGCCCTGCACGGCGCCCAAGCGCTGGAGGTGCAGCCCGGCGATACCAGCGACGCGTGTTTCGGCCTGGCCTTCGACATCGGCACCACCACCGTGGTGGGCGCGCTGCTGGACCTGCACAGCGGGCAGCAGCTTGCCCTGGCCGCCGACCTCAATGGCCAGGCCGCCTACGGCGGCGATGTGGTCTCCCGCATGACCTACGCCCAAAGCGAGCCGACCGGGGTGCGCACGCTGCAGGGCCGCATCGTGCAGACCCTCAACCGTCTCATCGACCAGATGCTGGCCGAAAGCGGCGCGCCGGCCGCGGAGGTCTACACCGTCACGGTGGTAGGCAACACGGTCATGCAGCACCTACTGCTGGGCTTGGACCCGGCCGGCGTGGCCGTGAGCCCCTTTGTGCCGGTGGTCAGCGCCCTTTCCCGCGTGCCAGCCGGCGCGCTGGGCCTGCACATCCACCCCCGGGCCCAGGTTGCCGTCTTCCCGGCCATCGGCGGCTACGTGGGCGGCGACACCGTGGGCGTGATCCTGGCCACCGACTTGCACCGCGACTCGCGCATCCGCCTGGCCCTGGATATCGGCACCAACGGCGAGCTGGTCTTGGGCTCCCGCGACCGCCTGCTGGCCTGCGCCACCGCCGCCGGCCCGGCCTTCGAGGGCGCGCAGATCTCCTGCGGGATGCGCGCGGCCCATGGCGCCATCGAGGCGGTGCGCGCCGACGCCTACCTGACCTTCAAGGTGGTGGGCGGGGGCCCGCCGCTGGGCATCTGCGGCTCGGGCCTGCTGGACGCCGTGGCCGCGCTGCGCCGGGTGGGCCTCATCAACCAGCGGGGCCGCCTGCTGGGGCCGGCCGATGCGCCAACCCAGACGCCGCCAGCCCTGGCCGCCCGGGTGCACGAAACCGCCGGCGGCCGCGCCTTCTTGCTGGCCGAGCCCAGCCCGGCCCGCCCCGAACCGCTCTACCTCACCCAGGGCGACATCCGCCAGCTCCAACTGGCCAAAGGGGCCATCTACGCCGGCGTGCAGATCCTGGAGCGGGAGCTGGGCATCACCCACGACCAAGTGGAAGAGGTGCTGCTGGCAGGCGCTTTCGGCAACTACCTGAACCCCGAAAGCGCCCTGGCTGTGGGCCTCTTGCCGCCCACCCCGCGGCAGCGGGTGGTAGGCGTGGGCAACGCCGCCGCCGAAGGGGCGCGCCTGGCCCTCCTTTCGGCAGACGAGCAGGCGGCGGCCAGCCAGTTGGCACGCCAAGTGCAGTATGTGGAGTTGTCGTCCCGGCGAGATTTCGACGAAGCGTTCATGACGGCGCTGGCCTTCCCCCCGCTAGAGTAGCGCCCGGGGGTGCGGCCTCGCCCTCCCCGCGTCGCGGCAACGCGAGCCATGTGAGGGGTATCTCAGGAGGGAACCATGCGTATCCTAGTCACCGGCGGAGCCGGCTACATCGGCAGTGTGGTGGTGGGCGAGCTCATCGCCGCAGGTGAAGAGGTGGTGGTGCTGGACAACCTGAGCCAGGGCCACCGCGCCGCGGTGCACCCCCAGGCCGCCTTCGTCCAGGCCGACCTGGCCGACCAGGCGATGCTCAACCGCCTCTTCCAGGAGCATCCGGTCGAGGCGGTGATGCACTTCGCCTCCCGCACCCTGGTGGGCGAATCGATGCAGGACCCGTTCCTCTACATCGGCGATAACGTGCGCAACGGCACCAACCTGCTGCAGGCTGCTGTGACCCACGGCATACGCCGCTTCATCCTCTCTTCCACCGCCAACCTGTTCGACCGGCCGGCCCGCATCCCCATCGCCGAAGACGAGGCCATCATCCCCGGCAGCCCCTACGGCGAATCCAAATACCTGCTGGAGCGCATCCTGGCCTGGCTGGAGCGGGTCTACGGCCTGCGCTACGCCGCCCTGCGCTACTTCAACGCCGCCGGCTGCACCCCCACCCTGGGCGAAGACCACCACCCAGAGAACCACCTCATCCCCCTCACCCTCCAGGTGGCGCTGGGCCAGCGCCCGCACCTCACCATCTTCGGCAGCGACTACCCCACCCGCGACGGCACCTGCGTGCGCGATTACATCCACGTCCTGGATCTGGCCCAGGCGCACATCCTGGCCCTGCGGGCGCTCGACGAGGGCAGTCGCGTCTACAACCTGGGCAACGGGCAGGGCTTCACCGTGCAGGAGGTGCTGGAGACGGCTCGAGAGATCACCGGCCACCCCATCCCAGCGGTGGAAGGGGCGCGCCGCCCCGGCGACCCGGCCGTGCTGGTGGCCGGCTCCCAGCGGATCAAGCAGGAGCTGGGCTGGCAGCCGCGCTACCCCCACCTGCGGGAGATCGTGGCCAGCGCCTGGGAGTGGCACCGTCGCCACCCCCGCGGTTACGGGGAGGCCTAACAGCGCTACGGCGGCCACGGCAGGGTACCACGTGGCGGCTATCGGGTGCGCAGTGCGTCTACTAACCCGACTGGGTCAATGATCGTGCCCAGGCTGCCGCGGCATCCGTCGCTCTCCACTTGGATGGTTCGCCCAGTCTGAAGGGCTGCTGACCAGAACCGGTCTGGCGTGATCGTCGGGTCTGCCTGGGCGGCCAGAGCGTACAGCCCGGCAAGATACGGCGGAACCCAACTCATCCCGCCTGTGCGGCCGAATTCGTAGTCGTCTCGCCCGGCGGCGCTTGCCACCGTCCGAGAGTCCATCGGCGCGAGCAGCAACCCGTCGGGCCGAAAGTCAGGGGTGCAGAACCTTACGGCCCAGAATAGACCCGGCCCGTAGGACTCGAAGGCATCAGGGTCTGCCAGCAAAGGCCGCCCCAATCCGCTCAGGCCGTGGCTTGGCAGCCCGCTCCCCGTCTCCACATCGAGAACCAGCATCCCTGCAGCTTCAGCCTCCCGAACTGCCGCCACCACATCCTGGTATCCCGCGATCCAGGGCTGCCATCCGTTAGAAATAGAGATCGCTCGGATCTTGCGTTCGGTTGGAAGCTGTTCATTGATCTGCAAGATGCGCCGGATCCCCTGAGCGAAATCGTGGCTATAGAGGAGAACCGACTGCAAGCTGCTCCCGGCCCCGCCGATGTAGTACAAGTCAGCCTCCGGTGCGACGCCGACCGTCAGGCCAACGGCCAGGGAGGCCACCGCCGGGCCATGCATCTGGGCTGGGGAGGCGAAGCTGCCCGGGATCTCCTCGTACCACCGCAAGCGAGCAGCGTATTCGCTGTGCTCGGTGAGCAGCGGTTGGTCGATGATGGCCACGCCCACGCCCCGGCCGGTGATTCCCTGGGAGTGAAGCGTGTGAACGCCCAGCCCCGGGTTCTTGCCCAAGTCGAGGACTGTGGCCGGATCGTAGCCCACCGGCATCCGATCTGCAGGAGGCCAGGCGGTTCGGGTGTCAAAGTCCGCGAAAGCCAAGTCATCGAAAGCGTCCCGTAGGTCAAGCGCCGAGAGGTCTGCACCCCGCAGATCGACCGAGGATCCGCCGCTTGGATCGTAGGCAGGGATCGCCGCCATGGGCCCTCGATAGAGAGCTGACGGCGCTGGCCGCCGGCCGATGTAGGGCAGCTCCTCTGGGGCAGGCAAGGCCGTCAGCGGCTGGGAGGTGACACCCAGTCCCACCAGCGTCAACACGCCAAGCCCCTCCACGCTTCGGATGGCCACTGTCATCCAGTAGCTGGAGAAGCGTCGAGTCTGTCGCGCCAAGATCAGCCCCTCGATCAACCGAAACGGGATCATCCAGTATTGATGCAGATGGTAGAGCGCGTACAGCAGCGCATTGGCCACCCAGTCTCGCTTGGCGAACACAGCACTCATCCTCGGAAGCAGCACGCCTCGAAACAACAGCTCTTCAGCGAAGAACGCGCTCCAGGCCCAACTGAGGAGCACGACGAAGGCCATGCCCCACTGCCCGGCCCACTCTGGGCTGGCAAGCTCGGTGACGTTGGCGTACGCCGGCCATAGGAGGAAAGGGTAACCGTAGTAGTCGAAGGTGGTGAACCTTCTGAGGACGATCAGCAGAACCGGTATGACGGCACCCAGGCCCAAGCAGAGCAGGACAATGGGCCAGAAAAGCGGCGCTCGCCACAGCACGCGCACGCGCTCTGCGCCCGTCTTGGGCTCACGCGGCTTGTTCAGTCGGATGAATCGTCGAACGACTCCCCAGGTCAGGGATCCTTCGCGGCGGGC
>JAAYZY010000124.1 GCA_012514615.1 Chloroflexota bacterium
GGGCTCGCCAGTGCGGTGGAAGTGGTAGAGCAAGACAACGTGGGAAAACCCGTCCAGGTCTTTCAACCCTTGGGCCCAGGTGGGCTCAAGCTCCACCGAGCCGCGCACGCCTTGGGCCCCGGCCGGCTGGATCGGCATCCCGGCGATGTCGGCGTAGGGGCTGCGGATCACCCCGATGGGGCGATAGACGATCTCCACGGGCTACTCCGAAGGCAGGGGCAGGGTCACCGCCCGGCCGCTGTTGCGGGCCATCTGACAAGCCAGGGCCACCTCCAGCGCCTGACGGCCCTCCAGGCCGCCCACCAGCGGCTCGCGCCCTTCCAAGATGCATTCGACGAAGTGGCGCATCTCCTTCTCCACCGCGCCGCCCATCCCCTCGCCCTCCTCAGGCCAGGTCAGCACATCCTGGAAGCGCCAGCCAGAGCGATCCACCACGGCCATGGGCTGGCGCAGCAGGTCCAAGGTGATCAGCCCTTCGGTGCCCATGATCTCCATGCTGCGGTCGGGGATCATGGGCATGGTCTTGGGCTGCATGCGCACCTCCACCAACACGCCGATGGCCCCGTTTTCGAAGCGCAGCACCGCCGCCGCGCTGTCGGACATCTGATCCGGGGGCACCACCAGCGAGTCCATCTCGGCGTAGACCCGCTGCACCGGGCTGCCCACCATCCACAGCATCAGGTCGATGTTGTGGCCAGCGTTGTGCACCAGCAGGTCGCCGCTGTTCTGTCGGTTCAGCCGCCAGTCGTCTCGGTTGGGTGGGTGGCCGCGCTTGGCCCAGATCATCACCGGCCGACCGATGCGGCCGCGCTCGATCTCGCGCTTAGCCTGGATGAAAGGCGAATTGAACCGCTCGGTGAAGCCCAGCATCAGGCAAACGCTGGCCTCGTGCGCCGCCGCGATCATGGCATCGGCGTCGGCCAGAACGGTGGCCATGGGCTTCTCGCAGAGGACCTGCTTGCCAGCCTTGACCGCGGCCAGGGTGTGCGCAGCGTGCAAGTGATTGGGGCTGGCCACGCACACCGCCTGCACCTCCGGGTCGCCCAGCAGCGCGTCCAAGTCGGGGTGCCAGCGCTCCGCCCCCAACTGCTCCGAGGCCACGCGGGAATGCTCCTCGCAACTGGCCACCACCGAGACCAATCGCGCCTCCTTGACGGCGTGCGCCGCCTTGGCCAAGGCCGCTCCGCCTGGCCCGGCGCCGATGATACCGATGCCCACTTCTTCTCGCATGCCCCAGCCCCCTGATGCTGTCACTCGAAGTCGATGGCGCTGTAGCGCATCAGCTTGTGCAAGCGGTGATCGCTGACGATGAAGCGGGTGGTGCCAGACTTGGAACGCATGACCACCGAATGGGTGCGCGCCCCATCGCCGTAGTAGCGCACCCCTTCCAGAAGCTCGCCATCGGTGATGCCGGTGGCGCAGAAGAAGACGTTGTCGCTCTTGACCAGGTCCTCGATGCGCAACACCTGGTTCAGCTGCAGGCCGGCCCGCTTGGCTGCCTGCACCTCATCGTCGTTGCGCGGCCAGAGCTTGCACTGGACCTCCCCGCCCACACACTTGAGGGCACAGGCGGCGATGAGCGCTTCCGGCGCGCCGCCAATGCCCAACAGGAGATCCACGCCGGTTTGGGGCATGGCGGTGGCCAGCGCGCCAGACACATCGCCATCAGGGATCAAGCGGATGCGCGCCCCAGCGTCCCGCACCTGGGCGATCACCTGCTCATGCCGTGGCCGATCCAAGATCATCACCATGAGGTCGTTGACATCGCGCCCCTTGGCCTTGGCCACGGCGCGCAAGGTGTCGGGCACCGGGGCGTTGATGTCGACCACACCGGCCGCCTCGGGTCCCACCGCCAGCTTATCCATATAGACGATGTGGCGGGGGTCGAACATGGTGCCGCGCTCGGAGACGGCCACCACGGAGATAGAGCCGGGCTGCCCCAGGGAGAGAAGGCGGGTGCCGTCGATGGGGTCGACAGCCACATCCACCTGAGGGTGATCCCCTGTGCCCAGGATCTCGCCGTTGTACAGCATGGGGGCCTCATCCTTCTCCCCTTCGCCAGAGACGATGATGGCATCCATGTTGATGGAGTTGAGCACCAAGCGCATGGCGTCCACAGCGGCCTGATCGGCGCGGTTGCGGTCGCCACGGCCCA
>JAAYZY010000125.1 GCA_012514615.1 Chloroflexota bacterium
CCAACTCGTGGTTTCCTGGGTGGTCATCCGCGTGCTCCACGAGCTTCAGCAACGGAGCCAACAGGTGGCGGGGGACCTCAACGGCAACGGTTGCGGCGCAGCCCCTGCACCAACCGCGGATGCAGCTGGCAGCGACGTTCGCTGACCGTCACTCACCAGGGGCGAGGCGCGGCGTCTTGTCCGCCTGGCGATGAAGGAAGGCCTAAGTGAACCAGACAGCCCTGCGGGTCGGCGTCATCGGTCTAGGAAAGATGGGGCAGCGGCACTGTCGCGTCTACTCCACCCTGCGTCGGTCACAACTGACGGCTGTGTGCGACATCGACCGAAGCTTGGCTTCCGCCGTGGCCCAGCAGTATGGCGCAGAAGCGTTCGATTCGGCCGATGCATTGCTGGAGCATGTGGATGGCGTCAGCATCGCTACGCCCACGCAGTTGCACTTCGCGCTGGCCTCGGAGTGCCTGACTCGCGGCGTCCACGCCCTGGTGGAGAAGCCCTTGACCGAGACGGTGGACCAAGCCCAGGCGCTCTGCGCCTTGGCCCAGTCATCCAGAGCGACCATTCAAGTAGGGCACATCGAACGGTTCAACCCAACGTTCCTGGAGCTGAAGAACACGCTAGAGTCGCTGGGCATCCTGGCCATCGAGTTCCGTCGACTGAGTCCACTGGCCGGCAGCAACGTAGACGTAGACGTGATCTCGGATCTGATGATTCACGATCTGGACCTGCTCCACGAGCTGCTGGGCGAGGACCCCACTTCGTTAGCCGCGCACGGGCTGGTGGTCTTGGGGCGAGGGATCGACCACGCCTCCGCCCAACTGGGTTTCGCCAAGGGGACCTTGGCCACGTTGACCGCCTCCCGGGTAACCGAACAGAAGGTACGGTCTGTGGAGGTCACGGCCAGGGGCGCCTATGTGGTGGCCGACCTGTTGGCCAAGACGATCTCATTGCACCGACACACCAGCGGCGAGTATCTGAGCCAGAATCACCGGGGGGTCAAGTATCGGCAAGAGGGAATTGTGGAGCGCATTCACGTGCCGGCATTGGAGCCGCTCTTGGCCGAGCTCCAACGTTTCGTGGATGGCATCCTCGATGGCAAGGCTTCTGCCGTTCCGGCGGAAGACGGCCTGCGTGCCCTCCAGTGGGCCGACCGGGTGCGCCAATCCGTGCAGAGCCATCGCCTGGAGCCTTGGGCTTCTTACCCCACGGACTGAAGGATCGTCGGCCTTAGCCCCATTTGGAGATGGTAGGATATCGTGGCAATCGACCTGTCGATCGTGATCCCCTGCTACAACGAGGCGGGGAACGTGGCTCAGCTCCACCATGACCTGCTGCCCACGCTGCGGGAGCTGTCGGTAGGGCGCTCCATCCAGGTGGTCTTCGTCGACGATGGCAGCACCGACGCCACCTGGCAACGGCTGCACGAGGCCTTCGCCCTGCTGGGCGATCCCTCGCCGGCCACCGTTCAGTTCGAGCGACACGGCGTCAACCGCGGCCTCGGGGCGGCCTTGCGTACCGGCTTCCGCGCCGCCGCCGGCAACGTGGTGGTGACCACTGACAGCGATGGGACCTACCGCTTCTCCACCATCCCTGCGCTGCTCACGCATCTACGCCCGGAGATCGACATCGTCACTGCGTCTCCCTATCACCCGCAAGGGGGTGTGGCGGGGGTGCCAGCCTATCGCCTGCTGTTCAGCCGCGGCGCCTCGGCGCTCTACCGCCTGTTGGTGCGGGGCGACGTCCACACCTACACGGCGCTCTATCGCGCCTATCGACGGTCGGTCATCGATGCCGTCACCTTCCAGTCCGATGGCTTCCTTGCCGTGACTGAGGTCCTGGCCCGCGCGCTCCTCATGGGCTTCACCGTGGCAGAGTACCCCGCGGTCCTTCAGGTGCGCACATGGGGAGCCTCCAAGGCCAAGGTGCTGCGCATCACCTTGGCCCACCTGCGCTTCTTAGGGCGCATCCTGCTCCATCGAGCCAGAGTGCGGCCCATGGTGCATCTGCAGAGGGTAGCCTAGCCAGCACTCGTTCACCAGTCACACGTTGGAGGCAAGCATGCAGGGCAAGCTCAATGTGGCGATCGTCTACATACTCGTGAGCGTCATCGCTGGGGCTGTGGGCCAGGTGCTGCTCAAGAAGGGGATGACCACCCTGGGGCCGGTCACCCTTTCTTTCGGCCAGCTCCCATACCTGTTCTGGCGGATTGCCACGAATCTCCACGTGGTGGTGGGGCTGCTCATCTACGTGGGCGGCGTGGTCTTCTGGCTGGCAGCCCTCTCCAGGGTGGACCTCAGCTATGCCTATCCGTTCGCCAGCCTGAGCTACGTCCTCATGCTCGGCGCATCGTGGCTCCTATTCGGGGAAAACATCTCCGCCATCCGCCTGCTGGGGACGCTGGTGGTGGGCCTGGGTGTACTCCTCATCTCCCGCAGCTAGCGCGGAATGGTCGGAAGAGAGGCTAAG
>JAAYZY010000126.1 GCA_012514615.1 Chloroflexota bacterium
CAATGCCATTGGGAAGCCTGAGAGCCTCGGAGCGAAGGAGGTGTGGCGCACCATGTCGATCTTCGTGAAGTGGGCGCAGACGGAACACTCGCTGGGCAGACGGGTGATGGCAACCCTTCCGGCAGGCGTTCTGTTCGTGGGGCTCTTCCCCTACCTGATCCTGGTGGCTTTTCCAGCCATGGACCAGCGGCTTGGCGTACGCCTGTTGGAGACCGGGGCGGCGAGCTACCTCCTCGGAGGGGCTCTGGTGGCCGTGGGGTTGCCCTTCGCCCTCTGGTCCATCGAGGCGCAGTTCACGCGTGGCCGGGGCACGCCCCTGCCGGTGATGCCCACCCAGGGGCTGCTGACCACAGGGCCGTTCTGCTGCTGCCGCAACCCCATGACCTTTGGGACCATCACCGCCTACCTCGGCCTGGCCACTGCCGCAGCCACCACTGTGGGCCTGGTGGTTGTGATAGGCCTGGGGGCGCTGCTGCTGCTCTATCTCAAGCGGGTGGAGGAGAAGGAGCTGGCGGAGCGGTTCGGGGAGCCGTACCTAGCCTACAAGCGGTCCGTGCCTTTCATCATCCCCAGGAGGCCGAAGCAGGGCGCACCCTAGGCGCGGCCCATCTGGTTCGGCTCGGCGGCGGCACCGAGAACCTACCACAGCGATGGGGGCCGCTGGTGCGGCCCCCATCCTGCGTCCTGATCTCAGTGCCCGGCAGTCGCCGCTACGCCGTCTACCGACTACTCGGGGATGCGCAGCTCCCAGCCGGGGTGAATGAGGTTGGGGTCTTTGATGAGGTCTCTGTTGGCCTCGAAGATCTCAGGCCAGCGCGCCGCCTTGCCGTAGATCTGCTTGGCGATGCCGCTCAGGGTGTCGCCGGGCTTGACCACGTAGGTGCGCGGCGCGGCCGCTGGAGCTGCGGGCGCCGTGGTCTGTGCCGGCGCCGCCATCCCAGCAGCCGGCTTGGGGGCCGGTGCGGGGGCCACTGGCGCTGCAGCCGGCTTGTGGGCCGCGGCGTCTTCTGCCATCTGCTTGGCTTCGGCTTCCCGTCGGCGTCGCTCGGCCTCCGCCTGCGCCGCCTTCTTCGCCGCCTCCGCCCGTGCCGCTTCTTCCCGCTGACGCTCCGCCGCCGCCTGTGCCTGGGCAACTGCTGCCTGCTGCTGGGCCTGCTTGGCCGACTCAGCCGCGGCGATGGCCTCGAGCCGACGACGCTTGTCGGCCTCGGTGGCCTTCAGGGCGGTCTCGATCACTGCCAGGGCTTCCTTCTCCTTGGCGCTGGTGGCCGTCTTGCCTTTGCCCGTCTCTTCCTGTGAGGCCGCGGCCACCGCTTCAGCCGCGCCCATGAGGAACTCGCGCACGGCGTTGCCTTCATCCAGGCCGGCCTTCCGCTCCAGCAGCTCGCCCACCTGGCTCAGCGCCCGCTTGGCATCATCCAGGGAGCCCTTGAGATTGTCGTCGGCTTCCTTCTGCCCAGCGATGATCTCTTTCACCAGGGCAGACCGGCTCTTGTAGTCCGACACGAACGACTTCAGCACCTTCGACTCCCGCCCGCGGGTGAAGATGTTTCCGCGCTCGGTCGCGAGGATGGCCGCGTACACCCAATGGGGCGCGTTGAGCAGCAGCTTGCGCTCGTCGGCAGTGAACTGTTCTGTGGCCATTTTTCTCTCCTTAGAGGATGATCATTTCCCTTGAAGCGTAGCCTTACCGCCAGGGCTGCCCCATTCTACACGCACCCCCCAGGAAATGCAAGGCCGCCCCGGAGGCAGATGCGGCCTAAGCTAGAGCGGCAGCGCTGCTGGCCATGGCTTGTGGCTGCCCATTGCCGAAGGACGGGCGTCTGCGGTATAATGACGCCCGGGAGCCTGCGGTAAGGAGGGAGCCGGTGGACGCGTTGTTGTGGGTGATGCAGGCGGTGCTGGCGGCCAAGTTCCTCGTTGTGGTCTACACCCACGGCCTGCGCCCAGGCGCGGCGGCCGTGGAGCGTGGTCGGCAGCAGCTCGGCGCAGCTGCCCGGCCCCTGCTGGCCCTGGCGGCCCTGGCCTCAGCCCTTGGCGCGCTGGGCCTGGTGGGTCCGGCGGCGGTGGGGGCCTTGGCCGCTTGGGTACCCTGGGCGGCGGCGCTGCTGGCGGGGATCTCCTTGGGATCGGCCGGGCTACACCTGAAGTGTCAAGAGCGCCCCAACAGTTGGGTGGGCCTGGCGCTCGGCGCCTTGGCCGCCTTCGTGGCCTACGGACGCTGGGCCTTGGCGCCGCTGTGAGGGAGCTCAGCAGGAACCTTCTGGCGCCAAGCGGCGTCATGGAGGCAAGGTGAACGGCGGGCGGCTGGCCCTTCTGGCGCTGACCCTCCTGGGGGCGGCCGCAGGTTGCGGGGGGCAGCGGGGCATGGACAAGATCATCCAAGTGGTGTACACGGCCGACTCGGGGCCAGTAATCCCCGAAATGCAGTGGCACGAACGGATCACCATCAGCCGAGACAAGGTGACGCTGATGCGCAACGGCCGGGCCGACCGCACGCTAGTCAATGCCGGCGCCTGGGAGTGGACGGCGGATCAGGAGTCGGCGGCGGCGCTGTTTGCCCAGCTTCAGGCGGTAGACTGCCCCGCCATCCGCAGGATCGAGCCGGAGGACTCACCGGACGGCGGCGGCGCCACCACCTACACCGTGATCCGCAGCAAGGGACGGCCCTGCACCCTGACGTACGACCCCGGGGCGACCTACGCTGGCGGGCAGCAGATCGTCGAGCCAGTGCGAGCGTTCATCTTGGGGCTCGCGCTCCCGGCCGAGGCTGGGAGCCGCTATCGGTAGTCTGCAGGCCGACGAGGCGGCCGCCCCCTCACGCGGCCCGTTGGCTGTGGGCGTCGTCGTCAGGCGGCGCGAATCACAACGTGGGAGGTTGATGACACCATGAAAACATCACTTGTCCATTGGATTCACAAGGCGGGCGCGGCGTTGGTCGTTCTGGCGCTGCTCTTGCCCGGCGCGGCCTGGGCCCAAGAGGCCGTCAGCGTGCAGCTCGACTCGGTTGGCGGGTCTGGGGTCAGCGGAACGGCGACCCTGACCGCCGCGGGAGATGGCACGGAGGTCGCCCTGGAGGTGCAGGGGTTGGCGGCCAGCGCAGAGGCCCAGGCCGCCCTGCACGCCGGCACCTGCCAGATGCCCAGCGCCAGCTTCACCGCCTTGCCAGCCCTGCAGGCCGATGCGGACGGCCGGGCCACGGCCAGCGGCGCGGTCCTCTTCCGCGGCGCCGAACCGGTGGCCCTGACCACCTTGGCCGACGGCGAGCACATCATCATCGTCTCCACCGACCAGGCGGCAGCCTGTGGGGTGATCCCTGCGCTGGCCGCGGCTGCAGCGCCCGCCACGCTGCCGGTGACCGGCGGTGCGGCGGTCCCGCTGGCAGCGTGGGCCTTGGGGCTGGGGGCCGTCTCGGCCGGGTGGCTCATACGGAGGTGGGGGCGCTGAGCTTGCCGCCAAGCTGGGCGTCTGGCGCGACTCAAGCGAACCCGCCTGGCGGCAGGCAAGCAGCGTAAGCCTGGCGAGCCCGTTTGGGAACGGCGCGTTTGACACATCTGCTGCCATCG
>JAAYZY010000127.1 GCA_012514615.1 Chloroflexota bacterium
AAGAGCCAGTTCACCTGCTGCAGCGTCAGCGCGCCGGTCTGCAGGAGCAGCAGGCCCTCGCCCCCTGGGGTAGCAGCACCCGCCTCCGTGGCTGCCGCCTCGCCCGCCGCTGGCGCGCCGGCGAAACGACCGATCTCCCCTTCCTGCTCGGCGATGGCCTGCCATTCCTCGTCGCTAAGCAGCTTCAGGGCATTGGGGAAGAGGATTCTCTCCTCCTTGTAGAACATCTCGCGGATCGCCTGGGCCAGAGGGCCGAAGACATCAGCCACCTTCTGCGGGGTGGCCGACGGGTCGTCCAGCAACGCCGCCAGCGACTTCCAGGCCGCGCGCACGTCGTCGTGGATGGCCCACATGACCGAGGAAGGCCCCATGAACCCGTGGCGCTCCAAGTAGGGGAAGAGGATGTTCTCTTGGCGCAGGTAGTGTTTGTCGTACTCTCGCAGGCGGGCCAGGGCCTGCTGGGCCTTGCCCCGGTTGGCCGGGGTGGGCTCCTTGGCCAGCGTCTGGAGCGCCGCTTCCAGCGCGTCCAACGCTTGGGCCGCCGCCGCGTTCTCCTCCCGCATCACGTCCAAGGGATGTCCGACGGCGGCCTGGGCTGGGGCCTGCGTGTCCAGCGACTCGCGGAAGACCGCCACGTGGACGTCGCAGAGACGCTTGACCTCCATCTCAGGCATCCCTTCATCCATCAGGGCCTGCTCCAGCCGAGCGATCTCGGTGGCATCCACCTCCTGCAGCATCGCAGCGAAGCGTCGCTTGACCTGCTCGAACGGCGCGCCGTCGTGCAGTTGGCGGATCAGCTCCTTCAGCGTCTCTTGTCGTTTGGCACTGTTGTTGATGTACTCGCTCATTCCGTCACTCCTCGCGATCTAACCGATGGTTCCTGCCGATGATACCGCTGCCGCAAGGCCGCTCAGCAGCAGCACCAGCACGCCTAGCACCAGGTTCAGGAACAGCAACGCCCCCTTCAGGCGTTCCACCTGTGGGCCTGCGTTCGCCCCCTTGGGCCTCAGCGCCCGGCTGCGCAGCACGGCGATGGCCATCATGAGCAACATGAGCAGGTGCTTGGCCGAAAGCAGCGCGGTGTAAGTGTTGTCCAGGCGGAACAGCCCGGCGAAGGCCGGCTCTCGCCGCGCCAGCAAGAGCCCGGTGACGCCCAGGCCCACGATGCTGACGTAGACCGCCACGCTCAGGCGGCGTTGAAGCGCCTCCATAAGCTGCTTGGCTTGAGGCCCCATGCCCAGCACCTGGCGCGCCGCCGGCAGCACCATGCCGGCCAAACAGAACAGACCGCCGATCCAGATGGCCGTGAACAGATCGTGGAAGAAGGTCACCAACCCAGAGAGCAGCACGTTGTTAGGCATCTCAGTCTCCCTTTGGGTCGTCTCCCGTGCTACAGCCCCCGCGGCGCGCCGCCAGCACCAGGTTGGGGCTGGACTCAGGGCGGAAGGGCGCGCCCTGCAGGTTCCCCCACAGCGTCACTTGCCCGAAGCCGGCCGCCTGCAATGCCGGTTCCAGGTCGGCGCGCTGCTGCGGCCACAGCCGGGTAGAGGTGATCGCCTGGCTCCAGGGGGCATCGCCCTGCCGCTGCAGCCGCACCACGTGGAACGTGATCTGGCCATCAGCTTCGAAGTCGTAGAAGCGCAGGAAGAGCCATTCCCGGTCGCCAGAGCGGTGGCCCTGGGGCTCCATCCAGCGCTGCCGCTCCCGCAGCACCGCGTCGAAGTTGCGGTTCTGCACCAGCAGCAAGCCGCCGGGGCGCAGGCAAGCGGCAAAGTCGCTCAGCGTCTCGGCCAACGCTGCCGGCGTCAGCACGTGGGGCAGCGAGTTGCCCAGGCAGAGAACGGCGTCAAACGGCGCCGGGAACGCCGCCTTCAGCTCGCCAAAGGCCGCCACCGCCCACTGCGCAGATAGGCGTGCGCCGGCCGCGTTGGCCTGGGCCTGCTGGATCATCCCCGGGCTCACGTCGGCCCCCGCGGCCTCGTACCCCCGCTCGGCCAGCGCCAGGGCATGCATGCCTGTTCCGCAGGCCGCATCCAGCACGCGGCGCGCCCCGCCCTCCTTCAGCCGCGCCTCGAGGAACGGCAGCTCCACCGCCAGTCGCCCCGGCCAATCCACAAAGCGGTCGTAATCCTGGCTGAAGTCGTCGTACATTCGGCCTGCGCCCCCTAGCCGTGGATCAGAGCCGGCAGGCAGCGGGTGCAGACCCAAAGGCTGCGCCCTTGGTGCCGCACCGGCAGCAGCGGCGCCTGCTCTTCGCTGGCGTCGCAGCGGAAGCAGTGCTGGGTCATGACCTGCACGCCTTGGGCCTCCATGTGCGCCTCGGCCGCCGCCTCATCGAACCCCGGCGCCTCCCGCTGCTCCAGGCTCAGCGCGCCGGCGGGGCAGATGGGGATGCAGAAGCCGGCCCCGTCGCACAGGGATTCGTTCATCACCTTGGCCTTGCCGCCCACCAACACGATGGCCCCTTCGGCGCAAGGCATCACGCAGGCCCCGCAGCCGTTGCAGAGATCTTCATCGATACGCACGATCTGTCGAACCGCCACGTCTCCCTCCTAATGTGGGTCTCCGCCGCCCCAGACGATCTCGAAGGTGCAGGCGATGGCGCCTCGCGGGCAAGCGCTCTCGCAAAGGGTGCAGTAGGTGCAATCTCCCGGCCGAGCGATATGCGCTCCCGTCCGGCCCACTTCCACCGCGCCCGCGGGGCAAGCGGCCCCACAGAGGCCGCAGCCGTCGCACAGATCCAGATCGATGATGGGCAGAATCCAGTTTATCGCCATAGGTTCAGTCTCCCATGCTTCTCCCTTGAGCATACGACAGACGGACCCCGAAGTCTACGATAAAAGTCGCACCGACCAGGAAGACAAACTCCCCCTGGCCTGGCGAGGTCAGGGGGAGCGGTTGAGCGTCAGTCTCAGCGTCGAGCTTGTCGCCCGCGCTGGGTCGATGGCCTACTCCACGTGAATTGCCTCCACCGGGCAGCCTTCTGCGGCCGAGCGCACGCAATCTTCCAGCTCTGCCGGCGCAACACCTTCGCCCACGTTGTCGTCGGTACGGTACTGCTCCAACACCTGGCACAGACCGTCATCGCCCTCTTCGAAGAAGTCCGGGCAGTCGGCCCAGCAGGCCCCGCAGCTAATGCACTCGTCGCGATCGATGGTTACTTTGAACCCAGCCATGTCTTGTCCTCCCTACATGAGAGCTTGTGATCTGCGGCGCCAGCCCACCGCCTCTCCCTTGCCGACAAGCCTCTGGGGGCTGGCCCAGAGCCATCATCTCCTGCCCGTCAGACCTCGGCCTCCGCCAGAAGCCCCTCACGGTCCAGCAGTACAATCCGCTGCCGGTCGATGCTGATCAAGCCGCCGTCGGCGAAGGCACGCAGGGTACGCCCCACCACGTCTCGCACCGTCCCCAGTTGGGCGGCCATTTCGTCCTGCGTCCAACGCCGCGCTTCCTCTTCCCCCACGTGCTCCAACAGGAAGCGGGCCAGGCGGCTGCGCACAGAACGCAGCGCCAGATCCTCCACCAAGTTGGTCAGGTGATCCAAGCGACGGGCGAAATCCTCCAGCAGGGCCAACCCCAGTTCGGGGCAGCAGCCCACCAGCCGCCGCAGATCGTCCCGCCCTACCACGTAGCAGACCACATCAGTCACCGCCTGCACGGTGGCGTGGGCTGCGCACTGGGGCAGGAACGGCGGCACCGTATTGAACCCCTGCCCAGGCCCCAGTTGAGCCAACACTTGCTCTCGCCCCCCCGGCGAAAGCCGGCTGGCCCGCGCGTGCCCCTGCGCCACGAAGAAGGCGTCGCTGCAAGGCCCCCCTTCCACCAGGATCAGCTCGCCAGCACGGTAGCGGTGCCTGCGCGCCGCCCGCGCCACCTCCGCCAGCGCCTCCGTTGGAAGCGCAGCGAACAGAGGCATCACCCGCAGGTCTCTAAGGGCTTTCTCCATGGCGGCCCCATTGTACGCAGAAAGCCAAGCAGCGTCAAGTTGTTCAGTCGCCGTTCGGCTGCCTCAGGGATGGGCCGGCTTGGCCGTGGCCTCGGCGCGACGGATGCGCACCCGGGTGATCTTGGGCCCTTCCATCTTGGCCACAGTGAGGCGCAGATTGCCCTGCTGTAACCCCTCGCCCTCCTTGGGGATGCGTTGCAGCCGGTAGAGAATTAGGCCGGCCACCGTCTCGTATTCGTCGCCCGTCGGCAGGGTGATACCCAGTTCGTCGTTCACCTCGTCCACCCGCAGTTGAGCGTCGAACTCCACGGTACGCTCGTCGATCTGCGCCACGGCGTCGGCATCGCCCACCCAATCGTCGCTGATCCGACCGACAATCTCCTCCACCAGCTCTTCGGCCGTGACAATGCCTGCGGTGCCGCCGTATTCATCGATCACCACCGCCAACTGGATGCGCTGGTCCCGCATCTGGGCCAGCAGGCTGGCGATGGACTTGGTCTCTGGGACGAAGAGGGTCGGTTTCGCCAAGCTGCGCAGGGGGCGCTGGTAAGCTATGGTGCCAGCGGCCAACGCCTGGAGCACATCCTTGATGGACACCACGCCGATGACGTTGTCCAGGTCTTCTTCGTAGACCGGGAAGCGGCTGTGCCGAGCTTGGCGAAAGACCTTCAGCAGGTCGGCCACAGTGGCATCAGCCTCCATCCCCACCACATCGGGGCGGGGGATCATGGCCTCGTTGACGCGGCGCTCGCCAAAGTCAAAGGCGCGGCGCAGCATCTCCATCTCCGCCATGTCCAGCACACCGCCCTGCTCGCTGTCGGCGATGAGCATCTTGAGCTCTTCCACCGAGTGGGCCCGCTGGTGGCCGGTGGGCGCCCGCAGCCCCACCAAGCGCAGCACCCCGTTGCCCGCGCCGTTGAGCAGCCAGATCAGCGGGCGGGTCAGGTTCTCCGTGAGGATGGTCGGGCCAGCCACCCGGAAGGCGGTCTCTTCGGGGTACTGTAGGGCGATAGACTTGGGCGCGAGCTCCCCCACCACCACGTGCAGGAAGGTGATGACGAAGAACGACAACGCCACTGCCAGCGTGTGGCTGGCCACCACCGAGCCAGCGCCGGGCAACCAGCCCAGCAACGGCTCCAGCAGGTGCGCCAGGGCCGGCTCGCCGATCCAGCCCAGGGCCAGGCTGGCCATGGTGATGCCCAACTGCGTGGCGGCGATGAAGCGATCTGGGTCGTCGATGGCGTGCAGCACGGTCCGCGCCGACTCTCGGCCGGCGGCCAGCAACTCGTTCACCCGCGTCCGCCGCACGCTGACCAGGGAGAACTCCGCGGCCACGAAGAAGCCGTTGGCCAGCACGAGCGCCGCCACAGCCAGCAACTTCAGCAGGTCCATTCCCAACGTCTCGGGCATCGTTGCACCCACCTCTCGGCCTGTGCCCTCAGGCCCCTCTGCCGTTGGGCGCGTGGCAGCAAGGCCCGGGGCCGGGGCGGCCTGGGCATGCTGCATGGCTGGTCATGGTCTGGGGCAGGGTCTTCGTTCACTTCTCGCTGATGGTGACTGTGGTCATCTTGTCGCCGGGGGCGATCTTGCCGGCTACGTCCAGGCCCTGGGTCACCTGGCCGAAGATGGTGTATTCGTTGTCCAGGCTAGGCAGGGCGGTCAGGCAGATGTAGAACTGGCTGCCGCTAGAGCGTCGTTCCGGGTTCACTTGGTCGCCGCGGCGGGCCGTGGCCACGGTGCCGGGCAGGTGCTTCAGGTCGCTGATCTCAGCCGGGAGGTCGTAGCCCGGGCCGCCGGCGCCGTTGCCCTGGGGGTCGCCGCCCTGGATGAGCAGGCTCGGCTCCACACGGTGGAACGTCAGCCCGTTGTAGAAGCCCTGGCGGGCCAGCTTGACGAAGTTCTCCACCGTTTGCGGCGCCTTCTGGCTGTTCAGCTCAATGACGATGTCGCCCTTGGCCGTGCTGATGGCGGCGGTGTACTGCTTGTTGGCGTCGAAAGCCGGCGGCTCCGGCTTCGCCGTCGTGGCACACCCCGAAAGCAAGCCCATCATCAGGGTCAGCGCCAGGCCGGTGTAAATGCCCTTGTGAACCATGGTTGTCTGCTGCTCCTTTCTCGCTCCGCGGCCGCGGCAACAAGCCCTTGGCCGTCAGGTCCAACCCTCCGTGCTGCACAAACGTAACATCAATAGGCTCGAATTGTCAAGTCTCCGCCGCCGGAGGCGGGCCTACCCTGGCGCCGACGTGGCCCTTGTGTTATACTGCAGTGCATCCTCACCATCGTCTCACCGCGGCCCCGCATGAGGAGGACCTATGGCCACCAAGACCGACGGGTACCAGGGCCTGCGTCGCGGGTTGATCATCGTCTCCTTCCTCCTGTTTCCGCTCACCATCGACTACTTCTCGCCCTACCTCATCGTAGACGGGGCCAGCCAGGGGATCGTCAACGGCAGTCTGCTGGTCTTCGCCCTGCTGTTCGCCGCCTCGCTGCTGCTGGGGCGAGCCTGGTGCGGGTGGGTCTGCCCCGGGGCCGGCCTCACCGAAGCGCTCTTCTTGGCCAACGATCGCCGGGCCCGCGGCGGTCGCCTGGATTGGATCAAGTGGGGCATCTGGGTCCTCTGGACCGCCCTCATCGCCTTCTTGGCGATCTCGGCCGGGGGCTTCCGGGCCGTGCAGCCGCTGCACATGATGGATTCACCCATCTCGGTGGACGCGCCGCAGAAGTACATCGTCTACTACGCCGTGGTGGGGCTCATGGTGGCCCTCTCCCTGGCGGCCGGGCGGCGGGGCTTCTGCCACTACACCTGCTGGATGGCCCCCTTCATGATCCTGGGCGCCAGGCTGCGGCGCTTGGGGCGCTGGCCCGCCCTGCGGCTGCGGGCCGAGCCAGCCAACTGCATCCGATGCGGCCGCTGCACTCACGACTGCCCCATGAGCTTGGATGTGCAAGCCCTGGTGCTGCGGGGCGACATGGCCCACGACGAGTGCATCCTCTGCCGCACCTGTGTGGACGCCTGCCCCAAAGGGGCCATCCACATCACGTTCAGCGCCGGGAGGTAACTGACCATGGAACACCTTGCGCCCCCTCAACTACGCCGCCCTGAGCGAGTCTTGCAGCCCCAGCCGGTGGTGGAGGGCGCGGGCGTACGCCTGCGCCACAGCATCGCCACCCGGGAGCTGGACTACCTAGACCCCTTCCTGCTGTTGGATGACTTCCGCTCAGACACCCCGGCCGACTTCCTGGCCGGCTTCCCCATGCACCCCCACCGCGGTATCGAGACGGTCACCTACGTGCTAGGCGGGGAGATCCAACACCGCGACAGCCTGGGCAACGCCGGCTTCATCGGGGCCGGCGACGTGCAGTGGATGACCGCCGGCCGGGGTATTCTGCACGAGGAGATGCCGCAGCAGGCGGAGGGCTTCCTCTCCGGCTTCCAGCTCTGGGTGAACCTGCCGGCGCGCCTGAAGATGATCCGTCCACGCTACCAAGAGGTGCCCTCGGCCGTCATCCCCACGGTGCGCCAGGCGAGCGGGGCCACGGTGCAGGTGATCGCCGGGGAGGTGGACGGCGTGCGGGGCCCGGTGACGGAGATCGCCTCTGAGCCCATCTACTTGGACGTGCAGGTAGCCCCCGACGGCTCTTTCCAGCAGCCGCTGCCGGCCAGTCACAACGCTTTCGTCTACCTCTTCCAGGGCGGCGGTTCCCTGGGCGACAGCGAAGAGCCCCTGCCGGCCACCCGTCTGGTGGTGCTGGGGCCGGGCCATCGGGTGCGCGCCCAGGCCGGCCAGGTGGGGATGCGCTTCCTGCTGGTGGCCGGCCAGCCGCTGGGCGAGCCTATCGCCCGCTACGGGCCGTTCGTGATGAACACCCGAGCCGAAATCGAGCAGACGCTGCAGGAGCTGAGGGCCGGCACCTTCATCCGGTCGGACGAGGGCTGACGGGGCCCGGCGCCGGCCCCACCCGCCAGGCGCAAAGCGGTCCGGCCCCTCCCTGCGGGAGGGGCCGGACCGCCTGGTGTTTCCCGTGGTGCAGCCTGCGCCGCTAGATCGCCTTCCAGTCGAAATCGTCGTCCAGCAGCCGCCCGGCATGGGCCGAGACATCGGCCTTCTTGGCGATGAGCTGCGTCACCTGGCCCACGCCCTCGCGTTGGCCTAGCAGAATGGCGCCCACCAACCGCCCATCCTGGATGACGAACTTCTTGTAGCGGCGGCGGTCCTCGTCCATCCGCAGCAGCTCCAGGTAGCCGCCGCCTTCCGGGTTGATCACCCCCACAGCCGTGAGGTCGATGCCCACAATCTTGAGGGTGTTGGCCGGCACGGTGCCGGTGTAGGGCGAGGGAGCGCCGCCGGCGGCATGCGCGCCGGCCACGCGGCCCTGCTCGATGGCCGCCGGGATAATCCCGTAGACCTGCCCCGCGAACTCGGCCGCGTCGCCCACAGCGTAGATGTCTGGGGCGGAGGTGCGCAGAAACTCGTCCACCACCACTCCGCGGTTCACCGTAAGCCCAGCCTCTCGGGCCAGGGCCGTGTCGGAACGCACCCCGGCCGAGATGAGCACCATCTCCGCCGGGATCGTCTCTCCGCCCTTGAGGGCCACGCCCTCGGCCCGTTCATCGCCCAAGATCGCCTCGGTGGCCACCCCTACCTGCACCGTCATACCCATCTCGGTGATGAGCTTGGTCAGCAGGCCGGCGCCCTGAGCGTCTAGCTGTCGCGGCAGGAGATAGGGCGCCATCTCCAACACGGTCACCTCAAGGCCCCGCAGGCGCAAGGCGCGGGCCGTCTCCAGCCCCAGCAGGCCGCCGCCGATGGCGATGGCCCGCCGACGCCCCTCCGCGTAAGCGCTCATGGCCCGAGCGTCGTCGGCGTGGCGCAGGGTGAAGACGCCTGCCTTCTGCGCCCCCTGAATGGGCGGCACGAAGGAGTTGCCGCCGGTGGCCAACACCAGCCGTTCGTAGGTCACGGCCACGCCGCTGGCCAAGGTCACCTGGTGGGCTGCCGGGTCCAGGCCCACCACCCGCTGGCCCAGATGCACCCGGATGCCTCGCTGCTCGTACCAACTGTCGGGGTAGAAGGTGAGGCCTTCCAGTGCGGTCTCCCCGGCCAAGTACTCCCACAGGCGCGGCCGCGCGTAGTAGGGATACGGCTCCGCCGCGTAGAGGTGGATCTCCGCCCCCGGGTGCGTCTGGTCAATGGTGCGAGCGGTGGTCACCCCAGCCACGCCGTTGCCCACGATCACGTATTGTGG
>JAAYZY010000013.1 GCA_012514615.1 Chloroflexota bacterium
CGCCAGGGCGGTCTGGGGCATGCCCAGCTCTGCCACTGCGCGGTGTGGGTCGGCAGTGAGGGCCGCCGGTCTCAACGAGCCGCCGGCCGGGCGCGGCTGCAGCGACGAGCGCAACTGCCCCAGGCGCGCCCGCCAGCCGGGCCGAGTCGGCTCGGGGATCGGCTGGCCGCTCACCTGCGCCACCAACTGCACAAACGCCTCTCGGCGCAGGTTGCCGTCCAGATGCCCCAAGATGTAGCGGCGGCCGGGCGTCCCGTGGCGTGCAGCCAGGTAATGCCCCCAGGCCACGTCCCGCACCGACACGAAGTTGATGCCGCCACCCACAAACGAAGGCTGTCGGCCGTGCAGAGCATCCAGCAGGCGTTGGCCCGTGCTGGTGGGCTTGGCGTCGCCCGGGCCCACGGGGGCGCAGGGGTGCACCACCATCAGCGGCAGCCCACGCCCGGCCCACTCCAGGGCCGCCACTTCGCCCAGATACTTGGAACGGACGTAGGGGCTGGCCGTCGCCCACAGGTTGAACGGCACCTCTTCGTCCGGCGGCAGGCTGTCGTCCCGCCGCCCCAGGGTGCCCACGGTGCTGGTGTGCACCACCCGCCCCACGCCGGCCTGCCACGCCGCGGCAAGCAGGCGCTTGGCGCCGCCCACATTGGCCTCGTACATCTGGGGGGCTTGGGTCGGATCGGTGCTGTAGAGCGCCGCCACGTGGAACACCCAATCGCAGCCGCGCATCGCTTCCGCCAGGGGGCAGGCCGGGTCTAGCAGGTCGCCCTGCACCCAGCGGATCGGCAAGTCCTCCAGGTAAGGCGAAGGGGCGCTACGGCACAGCGCAGCCACCTCCACCCCCTGGCTCACCAGCAGCCGGGCCAGGTTGCCGCCCACGAAGCCGGTCGCCCCGGTGACAAACGCCCTCATGGCTCGCCGACCCGGCCGGCCAGCCGACGCCTCAGCGCCGCGCCCAGCCGGCGCCAGGCCGCCGGCCGAGGCAACCGGGCCAAGGGGACGCCCCGCAAACATTGCTGCGCCTCCGCCACTTCAGCCGCGCCCGGCGCAGCGCCCCGCTCAGCCCAAAGCGGCGTACCCGGGTAAGCCACCCAGAGCTTGACGTGCAGCGCCGCCGGTCGCAGCCCTTCCACGAAACGCGCCGTCTCCTGCACACTCTTCCGCGTCTGGCCAGGCAGCCCCACCAAGACGAAGGGCCGCACTGCCAGGCCGGCCCGCCGTCCGGCGTCGTGGGCGGCTTGCACCGCCTCCAGGTAGGCTGTCTCGCCCCCCGGCGCCACCCTCCGAAGCCGGGCCAGCAACGGCCCGTCAGTGCTCTCTACCCCCACCTTGACGCTGGTACAGCCAGCTCGCCGCAGCAGGCGCAGCAGCGCCCGGTCCGCCAGATGCTCCGGGCGAGACTCGCACTCCCAGGCCAGGCCCACGTCGGCCCGGGCCAGCCTGTCGGCGATCTCCGCGGCCCGCTCCCCGTCGCGGGCCCAGACCGGGTCGCGCAGGATCACCCGCCGCGGCCCGAAACGCCGGGCCAGCCAGACCAGCTCCTCCGCCACCTCGGCTGGCGGCCGCGGCCGAAACCTGCGCCCCTGCCCCACCACGTAGGGGCAGTAAGTGCAGGCGTCTGGGCAGCCGCGGCTGCCCAACGCCGTTAGGAAGGGGTAGCCGGCCCACGGCAGCAGGTCCCAGGCCGGGCGGGGCAGCCCGGCCAAGTCCAGCCGCCGGCCATCGGCGCTGCAGCCGGGCAGGCCCAAGGCTGCCGGGGTCAGCGCCCCCCGCGCGCCGTCGACCACAGCCTGGGCCGCCAAGGCCGTCGCCCATTCGCCCTCCCCCAGCAGCCAGGCGTCGGCCAGGCTGGTGAGACGCCCGTCGTCCCACTGCTCCAGCGCGGCCGCCAGCAGCAACACCCGTACTCCCGGCCGGTCAGCCCGCAACGCCTGCAAGAAGCCCGCATCGGCCGACCGCGTGCCCCAAGAAGCCTGCACCACACAGAGGGCCGCCCGGTCGTCCACGCGCTGGACCGCCGCCCCCATGTCCAGCCCCTCGCCCACAGCATCCACCACCTGCATGGGCAGGCCGGCAGCCTGGAGCACAGCGGCGGCGTAGGCCAACGTCAGCGGCGGGTAGCAGAAACCGCCCGCGCCCGGCTCCAGCACCCCCAGGCCGCCAGACCCTTCGCGGTTGGCCGTGTAGCCGGGCGCCCCCGGCGGGTTGATGAGGACGATCACGGCTCCCCTCCTGCGTTGTGCGGCAGCCGGAAGACGAAGTTCAGCCCTCGCGCGCTCTCCACGCTGTAGACCAGGTCCACGCCCGCCGGCCGTCTCGACGGCTCCAGCAGGCCGGCCAGGTGCGGCTTGACCTGCGTCAGCTCGTAGGCGTCGGTGGCCCAGTAGGTTGCCCCGTGAGCTTGGGCATAGCGCAGCGTCTGCTCCAGGGTGGCGTGAGGCGCTGGGGCGTAGCCCCTCTCGGCGTAGAGCGGCACCGCCAGATCGCGGGCCATGACCACCGTCCCCGCCGGGGTGTGCGCGCTCAGCCACAGCCCCAGCGCTTTGTGTCCGAAATCCAGACTGGCCTGGCCTGCCCGCAGCGTGCCCGGCCACAGCGCCACTAGACCCGCGGCCACCACCAGGGCCGGCAGCCAGGGCCAGCAGCGGCGGCCCCATCCGGCCGGCCGCAGCCCCAGCCACACCGCCGTCCACGACGCCTGCAGCCACGCCCCCAGGCCTGCCGCCCCGGCCGCCGCCCAGATCAGCAAGATCGGCAGCAGGGGGGCGAAGAAACGCACCTCCATGTGCAGCGGCAGGAACGCAAAGGGCGGCAGCAACATGGTGGCCAAGAAAGCGTGGCCCAGCGTCTCCCGCCGGCTCCACGGCCGACGGAACAACCCCAAGGCGACCAGCGCCAGCAACGGGCTGGGGAACATGCGTAGGTTGAAGAAGGCCCCGGCCCAGGCCCCCAGGTTGGCCCGCATCCGCGCCAGCACAGCCCCTGGCTGGCTCACGGCCGTCTCCCATAGGCCCGGCTCCTCGAAGCGCTCCGGCGAGAACCAGATGATCTCCTCCCCGGTCTGATCCAGGCTGGCGATGGCCCGGTCGTAGGCTGCCGGATCGTGGGCCACCGCGCCTTCGCCCAGAGCCAGCGTCACCCCCACCTTGCCGGTCAGCAGCCAGCGGCCGCTGTGTACCCTCAGGTAGCCCAGATAGGGCCCGGCCACCAACAACCAGGTCAGCAACACCAGCAGGGCCACCTGCCCTCGGCGGAACCGCTGCGCCGCCGCCGCCCCAACCAGCCACAGCAGCACCAGCCCCAGGGTCAGCGCCCCCTCGGGGCGGGCCAGGTAGGCCAAGGCCAAGGCCGCGCCGGCGGCCATGGGCAGGCCCAGCCGCCCCTCATCTAGGGCTCGCCGCGCCGCGTAGAGGCCGCTGAAGAGCAGCAGCAGGTAGGGCGGCTCGGTAAGGGTACCCCAGTAGAGCGGGGAGATGGTCAGCGCCGGCAGGAGCGCCACGAACAAGGCCGCCAGGCGGGCAGTCGTCTGGCCGTAGAGCCCCCGGGCCAGCCCATAGATCGGCCAGACCAGCAGGCTGCCGCAGAGGATGTAGGGGATGGCGGCGGCCCACTCCGCACTTGGCAGCAGACGCATCCACGGCCCGGCCAGCAGAGGTAGCAGAGGCGTGTAGTGCAGGTCGGGGTAGGGGCCGATGGTGTAGCCCAGGCCGCTGAAGAGGCTGCGCCCCAGCCAGAGGTAGTCCGGCTCATCCCAGCGGATGACCCGAGGCAGCGCGGCCAGCCCCAGGCGCGCCGCAACGCCCCACAGCGTCAGCCCCCAGAGCAGCCAGCGGTCGCCGCGTCTAGTCACCCGCGCCTCCCGTCAGCCGATAGATCACAATCCGTTCGTCGCCCTCCTCCTGTACTGCCGCCAGCTCCAGCCAGGGCGGCGGCGTCGTCCCCTCCACCAGCGGAGCGAACTGGGGCCGCAAGCCCAGCTCCCGGGCATCCACCACCAGGTAGTCCACCCCCTTGTCCTGGGCGTAGCGGCGCAGCTCATCCAGCGAGGCGTTGGCCGTGGCCACCCAGCGCCGCCCGGCATGGAACGCCACCGCCGGGTAGCGGGACATGATGGCATCGTCCGGCCCGGCCACCTCGGCCAGCCATTCGCCCACGGCGCGGTGGGCCGGCCGCCAGGAGTTGGGCACTTGGAGGTCTGTCTGCACCGGCCCCCACAGCGCGGCCAGCCCGGCAGCCACCAGGACCACGAGGCCCCAGCGGGCCGCTCGCAGCCAGCCGCCAGAGGCTCGCCGCGCCGTCTGGTGCAGCGTCGCGACGGCCCAATCGCCCCACTCCACCAGGCCCTTGCCCAGCCACAGCGCCAGGAGGATGAGCAGCGGCGTCAAGTAGCGATCCAGCACCTGGAAGATGAGGAAGCTGAAGACCGAGACCGACGAGAGCCACAGGTAGAGCTCGCCTTCTAGCCGCCGGCGGTCCCACGGTTGGCGGAAGAAGCCCAGGAACAGCAAGGGGAAGAGCAGGGCCGGGAAGAAGCGGGTGATGCCTAACGTCTGCACGAAGCGTAGGACGTTGAGCCGCAGCAGGTTGAGGAAACCGGGCACGTCGGCCAGGATCTGCTCGCTGAGGCTGAGGGTGTAGCTCTCCGGCGAGAAGAACCATACCTCTGTGCCGGCGCTGTCCAGGCCCCAAGCCACGCGGTCGAAAGCAGCGTAGTCTCGATGACCCAGGGCGAAGCCGTGAGCGTAGGCCAAGCCCACCTTCTCGCTGACCATCCACTGGCCGGTGTGCACCCGCACGTAGGCCAGGTAGGGGAAGACCGTGGCCAAGAAGGCCAGTCCCAGGACAAGGAGGCGCCCCCAGGGGGCCAAGCGCCGTTCCCGGCGCAGCAGTTGCACCAGACCCAGAGCGCCGCCCAGGGCGATGGGGTACCAGATCGCCTCCGGGCGCGCCAAGTAGGCCAGGGCAAAGCAGACGCCGGCCAAGGCGAAGCCCGCCCAGCGGCTGCGCCGCCAGCCCGCCCACAGCGCCCACATCCCAGAAGCCACACAGAAAAGGTAGATCGGCTCGGTCATGGTGCCCCAGAGCAGCGGGGCCACCACCAAGGAAGGCAACATCGCCACGGTCAGGGCCGCTGCCCAGCCGGCTGCGCGCCCGTAGAGCTCCCGCCCCAGCCCGTAGACCGGCAAGACCAGCAGCGTCCCGAAGAGGACGTAGCACAGGTCGCTGGCCAGCTTCAGGTCGCCGGTCAACAGGGAGAGCAGGCCCGCCGCCAGGGGGTACAGGGGCGTATGGTGCACATCCCAATAGCCGGTGAAGCTGTAGAAGCCGGTGGTCAGCACGTTGTGGCCGAGCCACAGGTAGAACGGCTCGTCGCCCCAGACCACACGCCCCCCCAGCAGCCCAAAGGCCCACAAGCACCGCACCGCCAGGGCCAACGCCACAATGGCCGCCAGCACCCAAGCGCCTTGCCCCCGGCCCTTCGGCCTCGCGTTGCCCGCCGTCACCAGGTCAATCCCCCCCTTCCCGCGCCTGACCGCGGGCCTGCTCCAACTGGCCTTCCAGCTCCTCCACCCGGCGGGTGAGCAGCGCCACCGCCTGGGCCAGCGACTTGATCTGGTCGCTGAAGCGGGAAAGGGTGGTGGAGAACTGCAAGAGGAGCAGCAGCACCACCATGAAGGCCAGGGCGAAGATGAGGTTCGGCGAGTAGTCGATCCCCAACACTACCGCCAGGGCGTCGAACAGGTCGGAGGCCAACGGCGCCAGCACCAACAGCAGCGCGGCGCTGAGCCAGAGCAGGGAGAACTCCTCCTTCAGGCGACGGGTGCGCACCAGGTTCAGCACCACCAGGCCGGTCCCCATCCCCAGCGCCAACAGCACCAGCCGAGCCCGCAGGCTCATGCCCACCACCATCTCGATCACAGCGGCACCTCCCACGCGGTTGGGGCCCAGAGCCCTAGCACTTGGCCCAGGGGGGCAAAGCGGTAGTCCTGCAGCAGGCGGGCCACCCGCCCCAGGGCCGCCCCTTGCCCGCCGTAAGTGATCCAGCGGGTGAGCAGCGGCAAGGCCACCCGCGGCGTCTCCCGGTGCATCTCCCACGGGTGCAGGTAGAGCACCAAGGGCCGCCCCTCAGCGGCCGCCCGGCGCAGCAGCCAGCGCAGCAGGGGGAAGGGTAGCAGCCGCAGGTAGGCGCCGCCAGCCACCGGCGCCCGCCACGGCCCCAGGCACGCCACCGTCGGCGGCAGCTCCCACAGCGGGCCATCAGAGCCGGCGCGGGTCAGATCGCCCGGCTGGGGTCGGTAGGCGCAGAGCGGTGCGCCGGCCACGCCGTAGAGCGGCCCCCGCAGGGGGAAGACGCTGGAATCGTAACGGAATCCTTGCTCGGCCAGCAGCGGTACGGCCCAGCACGTGCCGGCATCCAAGGAGAAGGTGGGCGCCCGGAAGCCCACCGCCGACTCCAGACCCAGGCGCGCCTCTTCCTCCCGAAAGCGCTGCAGCTCCTCCCGCAGGCCGGACTCGCCCAACTCCCACAGGGTGCGGTGCGACCAGCCGTGGCAGCCGATCTCGTGCCCCTCGGCCTGCAGCTCCTGCAGCAGGTCGGCGTGCCCAGCCAGCAGCTCGCCCACCACAAAGAAGGTGGCTCGCGCCCCGGCCTGCCCCAGCAACGCCCGCAGCGGGGCCAGCGCCTGCCGCACGCCGGGCGCGCCGGCCAGCCCACCCAGGTGCGGGCGCACCAGCTCTGGGTGGTACCAGGCTTCCAGGTCCACGCTCAAACCGTGCAGAGCCGCCTCAGCCACGGGCCTTCTCCCCCGCTGGACCCGCGGCGCGGCGGGGGCTGCTGCGGGTCCAGAAGCGCAGCAGCACCACCAAGATGGAAAGGAACATCTTGGAGACGTAGTAGACCGCCCGCCAGTTGGTGTGCATCGAGACCCCGCTGTAGCGCTCCCGCATGGTCACCGGCACCTCCAGCACTCGGAAGCCCGCCAGGTGCAGGCTCATGAGCACGTCGGTGTCCGGGTAGTCGCTGGGGTAGTTGTCCCAGGCGAAGAAGCGCAGCACGTCGGTGTTGATCGCCTGGAAGCCGGAAGTGGGGTCGGTGATGCGTCGGCCGAAGGTGAGCGAGGCCACCTGCCGAAAGACCCACACCCCGAAGCGCCGCAGCGGGTCGGCGCGGTACTCCATGCGGCCCAGGAAGCGCGAGCCCAAGGCCACGTCGGACTGGCCATTCTGCACCACCTCCAGCAGGCGGGGGATGTCGTGGGCGTCGTGCTGCCCGTCGGCATCCATGACCGCCACGGTGGGCGCCGACGCCGCCATCATGCCTTCCACACAAGCGCCCGAAAGGCCCCGACGCCCGACGCGGCGAATGCAACGCACATGCGGATACCTGGTGGCCAGGTCGCGCGCGACCGCGGCCGTGCCATCGGGGCTGTCGTCATCGACGATGATGATCTC
>JAAYZY010000128.1 GCA_012514615.1 Chloroflexota bacterium
GGCCAGGCCCATAAGGTAGCCGGTGAGGATGATGAAGGCGCGTGGGCCACGCATCTGGGCCCGCATCTCCTTCACCAGCACCGGGTTGAACCAGAGCCGCTCAACCCGTTCTTTCCAACTCTGCAATTGCTGCATCGCTCTGCCCTCCCTAGGCCGTCTGCCCGGTGGTGAGCTGCAGGAACAGCTCTTCCAGCTCATTGCCTACTTGGCGGAACTCGGCCACGGCCACCCCGGCCTGCACCAGGTGGGCCAGCAAGGCGGCCGCCGAGGCCACGTCGCCGGTCAAGTAGACCTCCAGCCAGGCGTCGCCGGGGCCGTTGCCTCCGTTGAGGCGCGCCACGTCTTCCACGCCGGGGAACTGCTGCAGCAGGGCCTGGGCCTGGTCCGGGCCATCCAGCAGGTGCAGGCGCACCACCCGGCCAGGCTGGGCGCGGTGCTGCAGCGTGGCCAGGGGGCCGCTGGCCACCAGGCGGCCGTGCTCGACGATGGCCACCGCGCTGCACATCTCGGCCAGGTCGCTGAGGATGTGGGAGCTGAGGATGATCGTCTTGCCCAGGGCCGAGAGCTCCCGCAGCAGCTCGCGCATCTCCACCCGGGCGCGGGGGTCCAGACCCGACGCTGGCTCATCCAGCAAGAGCACGGCGGGGTCGTGCACCAGGGCCTGGGCCAGGCAGAGCCGCTGCTGCATGCCCCGAGAGAGCACGCCCACATCTTGGTCTCGTTTCTCGGCCAGACCTACCAGGTCCAGCAGTTCGTCCACCACGACGCGGCGGCGGGCTGGGGGCAGGGTTCGGCAGCGAGCGAAGAAGTCCAGGTACTCCCAAGCAGACATCTCGTGGTACAGGCCGAAGAAGTCGGGCATGTAGCCGATGTGGTGGTGCAGAGCTTGCGGACGTTGGTGCAGCGGCTCGCCGGCCAGCCAGATCTCGCCGGAGGTGGGCTCCAGCAAGCCGGCCAGCATGCGCAGAGTGGTGGTTTTGCCGGCGCCGTTGGGCCCGATGAAGCCGAAGAGCGCGCCGGCTGGCACTTGCAGGTTCAGGTCGTCCAAGGCCGGCGCCCCGCCCTTGCGGTAGTGCTTGGTCAGGCGGCGCGTCTCGATCATCCATTCGCTCATGGCAACTCTCCCTGGGGGGGCAGCGCGCCTTCCAGCGCCAGGTCTACCTGATAGCAGGCGCCCATGTTGGTGGTGTGCTCGGCGCGTAGGTGGATGGCTGTGTCGGGCTGGCGCACGAAGCGCTGGGGGGCGTCTACGGCGAAGGGAGCGGCGGCCTTCACACCTTCCAGGGGCACCCATTCTTCCAGCGTCCAGTCGTAGAGCTGCATGGTGGGTAGGTTGGCCTGTGGCGTGTCCAGGGGGCTGACGAAGAGAGTCAGCGCCTCCGCTTGCAGCCCGGCCAGGATGTCGGTGGGCGGGGTGAAGCTGACGGTGACGTAGCCCCGTTCCAAGAAGAGACGGCCGATGCCGCACTCGCCGCCGCCGTTGGCGTCGACGACCTGCATGCTCAGCAGCCCCGCCGGCAGGCTGACGCGGCGTTCCCCCGAGGGCAGGAGGGGCAGGCGTTGCACCAGAAGGGTGACGCCCTGCCGCTGCACCGTGACGTTGGCCACCTCCAGCGGGGCTGGCTGGAACGCGCTGCTCCAAGCCAGGAGCTGCGGTTGGGTTGGCATCTGGCGGTAGGGCTGCAGGTAGGCCCGCAGCACAGCGTTGCGCTCTTGGGCCTTGTCGGCCGGCATGTCGGGGAAGCTCCAATCGTAGCCGTCATAGGCCTGTTCCATGGTCAGCTCAACCGTCCTCTCCTGGCCCGCCTCCAGCGCGCCCAGCGAGGCGGTCAGCCTACCAGCGATGACCATCACGTCTTCCAGGCGATGCCCCAGGTTGTTGCGCACGACGCCCTTCACCACGTTGCCCTGGATGGCCAGGTCGGTCTCCAGGCCGCCGTGGTCGGGCGTCCACCAGGTCTCCACCTGCAGGGTCTGCATGGCCCACTGGCTGACAGCAAACTGGCGCACCGTGGTGGGGTCGCCCTGCAGCACTTGCAGGTTGCCGGCCACGGCGGCCGACGCGGTGCTGCTCCGGCGGGTGCGGTAGTCGGTGATGGGGCCGATGAGGGGGCTGCCGGCGGCGCGCAGGTCGTAGGCGGCGTTGGCCGGCGAAAAGAGCCCGGCATAGGAGCGCACCTGGGCGCGCCCCTCCCCTTGAGGAAGGAAGACCAGGGAGATCTGGTTCAGCACCACCTCGTTGCCCCGCAGGATGTAGCCCAGGGCCACGCCACCGGCGGAGAAGCAGACCGTGAGCAAGGGGATGGTCGCCCAGGCCAAGCTCAGGCGGCGGCGGGCCCGCAGCGCCAAGTAGTTGACGGGCCCCACGGCCAAGATGTAGAGGCCTAGCAGCACGGCCAGCCAGCGCACCGAAGGCAGCGACATGGCCGGCAAGGCCCCCAGCGCTTGGAGCATCTCCTCGGCTTCGAAGGAGCGCATGGGCAGGTCCGGCGGGATGTTGGTGGGCCAAGCGGCGCCCGGCCCGGCCAACTGGCTCCAGAAGGCCAGCGCGCCGGCCCAGGCGTCGAAGGGGCTGCCGCTGGGGTCCAGGGCCAGGTAGCTCACCCAGCCTTGGCCGCGCCCCGCCTTGACCAGGAGCGGATACCCGCCTTCTTCAACCAGCACACGGCCCGACCACTTGGCTGGCGGCGTGGCCAGGAAGGGACCGGGCACCAGCACCTCCGACGCCCTGGGGCCGGCAAACGTGGCCAGGCTGGGCAGCGCCGGGAGCTCCACCGGCTCGGCCAGGGCCAACGGCCGCAGCGCCTCCGGTAGGCCGGCCAGGGTGCGGGCTGCCGCCGCTCCCCCGCCCACCACCAGCCGGCCGCCGCCCTCCACCCAGTCTTCCAGGGCTTGGCCCTGGGCTGGGGTGAGGCTGGTGGTATCGGCCCCGCTGAGGATCAGCAGGTCCAGGGAGCGGAGCGCTTCGGCTCGATCGGGCAACTCCGGCAGGGTGAGGGGGATGAAGACGGTGGGCTCCCGCCCCGCGAGGTTGAGGGAGTTGAGCAGGGCCAGGGCGCCGGGCTCCGGGGCCAAGGCCCCGATGAGAAACTCTCGCTGCAGGTGCATGGTCACCGGCACGGGGATCTCCTGCCGCAGGTCGTCGCCGGCCACCAGGCGCACCGTCACGGCGCGGGCGAAGTTGCTGGGCGGGACGTAGAGGGTCACTTCTTTGCGGGCCCCGGCGGGCAGAGGCACGGCCGCGGCGTAGGTCGATCGGCCGGAGGCGGTGTCGACCTGCGCCTGCACCTCGGCGTCGTTCAGGTCTGCGCCGGGGTTGTGCAACGTCACTCGCAAGGCCAGCCACTCGGCATACTTGGTATGGCCGCCCAACGCTGCAGCGGCCTTCATCTCCACGCCGGCGTTGGTGGTCTGGGCTGAAGCCAAGGGCATGTCGCCTGAACCCAGCACCAGCAGGGATGCCAGAAGGAGGATGAAGATCGGTTTGGGCCAGAAGAGAGTCATGATGCTCGCCTACCCTCGATGGATTGCCTTGAGCGCCTGCGTTGGCAAGGTGAGTATACCCGGCCGGCGCCGGAGGGGCGACCGCCACCTGGCGAGACCGGACGCCGGCCTGGAGTCCGGTCTCGCCCTGGCCAGGCGACCGGGCGCGGCTGTCTCCTTGCAGAGAGGACGCCAACCGCGGCCTGCCGGTTCCCCGATTACGAGGGGTGGGGAGAGCGCGGAGCGGCAGCGGATGGCGCGCTGCGCCCTCTGGATCTCGCCCAGGGGGCGCCCCCAAGCCGGGCGATGTGGGGCGCGCAAGGGGCGCACCGCCGTGCGCCCCTTGAAGCCATTGGCCCCCAGGTCTGGCGCGACCTTACCCGCCCAGGGCCTCTTGGCCGAAGACGACCTCTCCGTCGAAGAGGGTGGCCACCACTTCGGTGTGCACGATCTCCGTGGGGTCGATGTGGAAGATGTCGGCGGAGAGCACCACCAAGTCGGCCAACTTGCCCGGTGTGAGCGACCCGCGGAGGTGTTCTTCGCCGGCGGCAAAGGCTCCGCCCAGGGTGAAGCCTTCCACAGCCTGCTGCACCGTGAGCCGCTCTTGGGGGTTCCAGCCTTGGGGGCCGGGAGCCCCGTCGGGGCGTCGGCGGGTGGCGGCGGCGTGGATGCCGGCCAGCGGGTTCAGCGCCTCCACTGGGCAATCGGAGCCCAGGGCCAGGCGCGCTCCGCTGCGCAGCAAGCTGCCCATGGGGTAAGCGTAGCGGCAGCGCTCGGCTCCCCAGTACTGCTCGGCCATCTCCATGTCCGACGTGGCGTGGACCGGCTGGATGGAGGCGATGACGTCCAACTGGGCGAAGCGCGGCTGGTCTTCGGGGGTGACGATCTGCGCGTGTTCGATGCGGTGCCGCAGGGCGTGGCGCGGCACGCCCCGCTGAACCTCGGCGGCGCGCACCCGCTCTAGCGCATCCAAGGCGCGGCGGTTGGCCCGGTCGCCGATGGCGTGGATGACCGCGGGCACCCCGTGGCGGCTGGCCAGGTCCAGCAAAGACCACAGGTCCTCGTCGGTGGTCACGGGGATGCCCAAGTTGTCTGGCTCCACCAGGTACGGCTCCAGCATCTCGGCTGTGCGGGAGCCCAAGGCGCCATCCATGAAGATCTTCACCCCGCCGACCCGCAGGCGTTCGTCGCCGAAGCCGGTTTGGATGCCGGCTCGTATTGCCCCTTCCAACGACTGCTCGGTGAGCGACTGATAGACGCGCAACCCCAAGCGGCCGCTGCGGCGCATCTCCTGCAGCAGGCGGAAGGCGGTGGCGTCTTCCATGCTGTGCACCGCGGTGACGCCGCGTTGCCAGAAGAGACGGAACGACTGCTCCAAGGCCTGGGTGAGCTGCTCGGGCCCGGCCTTCTGCACCACTCGCCGCACCAGGTCTTTGGCCGGCTTCTCTTTGAGGATGCCGGTGGGGTGGCGGTCGCTGTCGCGCTCGATGCCGCCGCCGGGTGGGTCTACCGTCTTGGCGCTGACGTCGGCCAGGCGCAGGGCCAGGGAGTTGGCCCACAGGCTGTGCATGTCTTTGCTATCCAGCGCCACCGGGTGGTCAGGGGCCACGCGGTCCAGGTCGGCGCGGGTGGGGAAGCGGGGGTCGGGCCAGCTGTTGCGGTCCCAGCCTTGGCCGGTGATCCACTGGCCAGGAGGCCGCATCTGGGCGGCCTGGGCCACGCGGGCCAGCGCCTCTTCTTTGGAGCGGGCGCCCACCAGCGACACAGTCTGGAGGCTGGCCGCGAACTCCACCAGGTGGATGTGGGCGTCGGTGAAGGCCGGGAGCACTGTCCGGCCGCCCAGGTCCAGCTCCGTGGCGTCGGCTGGGGCTTGGGCCCGTACGTCGTCCGGCGAGCCCACCGCCCAGATGCGGTTGCCCAAGAGCAGGACCGCCTGCGCCAGAGGGCGGTGGGGGTCCAGCGTGTGTACTGTACCGTTTGTCAGCAGAAGGCTGCCAGGAGCCGGCTTCTCCATGGGCGGTTACTCTCCTTTGCCCAAAAGGCGTTCGTAGATGGTCTGGAGCTCTTCTTCGGAGAAGAAGCGGATCACCAGGCGGCCGCCGCGACGGCCACGCTGCAAGCGCACC
>JAAYZY010000129.1 GCA_012514615.1 Chloroflexota bacterium
CCCCTTCTGGCACGTGGATGTGGATGTCCATCTTGTCGAAGTCCAGGTTGGCAGTGCCCAGCGACTGGGCGTGGGATCGGGCGTAAGAAAGGGCGGCCTGCGCCGACTCTTGCATCACTTCGCCCAGCTGGCCGGTGAGGGTCAGGGCGCCCTTGCCGTCCATCAGCAGCACTTCCACCGGCATGATGTCGCCGCCGGCTTCAGTCCAGGCGATGCCTGTGGCTACGCCGATCTCGTCTTCCCGCTCAGCTTGCAGCTCCGAGAAGACCGGCGGCCCCAGGTACAGGTCCAGCATCCCAGGGGTGACGCGCCGGCGGGCCGTCTTGCCCTCGGCCACTCGGCGGGCGGTCTTGCGGCAGACCTTGGCGATCGCTCGCTCCAGGTTGCGCACCCCGGCTTCGTAGGTGTACTCGCGGATCATGCCCCGCAGGGTCTGGTCCGAGAAGCCCAGTTGGTCGGCGGTCAGGCCGTGCTCTTCCAACTGCTTGGGGATGAGGAACTGGCGGGCGATCTGGATCTTCTCTTCCTCGATATATCCGGGGAACTCGATGACCTCCATGCGGTCTTGCAGGGCTGGCGGCACCGTGTGCAGGACGTTGGCCGTGGTGATGAACATCACCTTGGAGAGGTCGTAGGGCACGTCCAGGTAGTGATCGGAGAAGGCGTAGTTCTGCTCCGGGTCCAGCACTTCCAGCAGGGCGGCCGAGGGATCGCCGCGGAAATCCACCCCTACCTTGTCGATCTCGTCCAACATGAAGAGGGGGTTGACCGTGCCGGCGCGGCGCATGGTCTGGATGATGCGGCCAGGCAGCGCCCCAACGTAGGTGCGACGGTGGCCGCGGATCTCCGCCTCGTCGCGGATGCCGCCCAGGGAGACGCGCACGAACTGGCGACCCAGGGCCTGGGCGATGGCTCGCCCCATGGAGGTCTTGCCGGTGCCTGGCGGCCCGACGAAGCAGAGGACGGGGCTGCGCATCTTCTCTTTGGCCAGCTTGCGCACGGCGATGTGCTCCAGGATGCGCTCTTTGGCCCGCTCCAGGCCGTAGTGTTGCGCGTCCAGGATGGCCGCGGCGTTGGCGATGTCCATGTTATCTTCGGTCTGGTCGCCCCAGGGGAGCTCTACCAGCCAGTCCAGGTAGGTGCGAATGACCACCACTTCCGGCGCCATGGAGGGCATGGTGCCGAGGCGGGCCAGTTCCTTCTCGGCCTTGGCCCGTACCTCGTCGGGCAGGTTCAGGCTGGCGATCTTCTCCCGCAGGTCCTCGGTCTCCTGCATGCTGCTGTCCATCTCGCCCAGCTCGGTCTGGATCGCCTTCATCTGCTCCCGCAGGAAGTACTCTCGCTGCGACTTGTCCACCTCTTCCTGGATCTTGGTCTGGATGCGGCTTTCCACCTCCAGCACGTCCAGCTCCCGCCCCAGCAGGATGCTCAGGCGCTGCAGGCGGGCCTTGGGATCGACCGTCTCCAGGATCTTCTGGCGCTCTTCCACCGGCAGCTGCAGCAGGGAGGTGATCAGGTCAGCGAGCCAGCCCGGCTCGTCCACGTTCATGGCGGCCACGTAGGCGTCTTCGGGCATCTGCTGGTTGAGCTGCACGATCTTCTCGAACAACGTCAGCACGGCCCGCATGAGCGCCTCGGTGGTCACGTCGTCTGGCGATTCTTCGGTCACGCGCAGGGCCCGGGCTCGCAGGTAGGGCGTCGTCTCGATGATCTCCAGGATCTGGACGCGGTTTTCGCCCTGGGCCAGAACGCTGGTGCTGCCGTCGGGCATGCGCAGCATCCGCCCCACCGAGATTTCGGTGCCGATGGTGTAGAGGTCTGTCGGTTCGGGCCACTCCACTTCGGCGTCTCGCTGGGTGACCACGATCATGGTCCCATCGCCCAGGTTCATGGCGTCTTCCACCGCCTTGATGGAGCGCTCGCGCCCCACGAAGAGCGGGGTGACCATGTGGGGGAAAACGACCATGTCCCGCAGAGGCAGGACCGGCAGTTCGATCACCGTCGATTCTTCACGTTCTCGCTCGGGCATCTCTTTGCGCGGGCGCTTGGTGCCGATGTTGCGGGTGAGATCCCGCGGGAAGAACGTATCATCAAAGAGCAGGTCGCTCATCATTCCATCCATTTGCTGTTTCCGATTCTCCCAACCCATACTTGTGCCTCTGGCGATCCGCCGCCAGATGAGGCTCGCCGATCCTGGGTACTATACCCACACGGTAGCCCTTTGTCAACTCACATGCGATTTTCGTGCCAAGGGCGCACGGCGCCGGCCTCTCTGCCCCGGGAACGACTCCGTTCCCGGGCGGAGGGGCGGCTGTGCCCTGCGCTGGAAGGGTGGACGCCTGAGGATCAGATCTCGGGGTCCGTGGCTGGCGGCTCTTGGCCCTGCAGGCGCGCCCAGGCCTCCCGCACTTCGGCGGCCAGGAAGAGCGAGCCAGTGGCGCAGACCAGGTCGCCCGGACCGGCCAGGTGCAGCGCCTCGCTCAGGGCGGCAGCCACGTCGGTGGATTCGTAGATGATCGGCTCGTGGGCTCCGGCCGGCTGGCGGGAGAGGAAGGCCTGAGCCTGGGCAGCCAGTTGGGCGGCGTCCATAGCCCGGGGGTGGTGAGCCCGGGCGAAGACCACCGCCGAAGTCCGGGGCAGTAGGTTCTCAAACATGCCCAACAGGTCCTTGTCTTGACTAGCGCCGAAGACCAGGATCACGTGCCCGTAGGAGAAGTGGCGTTGCAGGGCGGCCATCAGCTTCTCGCTGGAATCGCCGTTGTGCGCGCCGTCCACCACCACAAACGGTCTCTGCCCCAGGATTTCCAGGCGGCCGGGCCAGCGCACCTTGCGCAGGCCGGCGCGGATGTGGGCGTCGCTGACGGCCTGGGCCCCCAGCTTGCGGTTGAGCTCCCGGACGGCCATGACGGCTAGAGAGGCGTTGGTCAGTTGGTGCAGCCCCAACAGCGGGATCCAGTACCCGTTGTCGAACTCGTGGAGCTCATCCGCCGCCTCGGGCAGCGCCGGCCCTTCGCGCAGACCGAAGAACTGGCCATCCAGGTCGGCTGGGCCGGCCTGCCAGTGCCAGTCCCGCCCGATCACCTGCAGCGAGGCCCCTTTCTTCCGGCAGGACTCTTCGATCACTGCCAGCGCGTCAGGCTGCTGTGGAGCTGAGAGGACCACGGCCCCTTCTTTAATGATGCCAGCCTTCTCTCGGGCGATGTCGGCCAGAGTGTGCCCCAGCAGGGCCATGTGGTCGTAGCTGAGGGAGGTGATGATGGTCACCGCCGGGGTGATGATGTTGGTAGCGTCGAGGCGCCCGCCCAAGCCCACCTCCAGCACAGCCACATCCACCTTCTGCTGGGCGAAGCGGAGCAGGGCTAGGGTGGTAATCACCTCGAAGGCGGTGAGGCCTGGCACCTGGGCCACGTAGGGTTTCAGGTAGTCGCTGAGACGGATGACCTCCTCCACGGAGATCGGCTGGCCGCCGACGGCGATGCGTTCGCGGAAGGTGTGCAGGTGGGGGGAGGTGTACAGGCCGGTCTGCAGCCCGCCGGCGCGCAGCATGGCGTCGATCATGGCCGCGGTGGAGCCTTTGCCCTTGGTGCCGGCGATGTGTATGGAGCGGAACTGGCGGTGCGGGTTGCCCAACAGGCTTAGCAGCTCTTCCATGCGCCGCAGGTCCCAAACGGCGTCGGAGTAGATGTTGGGCATCCTCTTCTCATAGTCGGTGAAGCTGTAGAGATAGCGCAGCGCCTCGGCGTACCGGTTGCTTTCCATAGTCTCCCCACCACAACAAAGAAACGCCGGGGCGCACAGCGCGGTCTCAGTCAGACCTAGCGCAGAGCGATCCCCCGCGTGATGCGGATGAATGGGTCAATTGTAGCGCAGCTTGCCGCAATCGCCAAATGTCCCAGACCCCCCCGGCGGCCTTGGCTGGGGACCTCGGTGACACCGGCGGAAGCCGCTTCCGTCAGTGCTTGCCAAAACCGGGCCTGGATGGTATCATGGGCGCGGCATCAGCGGCCAGGCGGGTCCGCGGGACGGGCTGGACCGGCTGCCGTGGGAGGGAGATCGGCGGTTGCCTCAGCAACGGTTGCCAGGTGGAACCTACGCCTTGCGTCGGGCAGCGCCCCTGCTGGCGTTTCTGCTCTATGCGCTGCTGGCGGTAGCCCTCACCTACCCGCTGGTCGGCCACCTGGGTACCCACGTGCCGGGCGATGGCGGCGACGATCCGGCCCTGGCCTGGAACCTCTGGTGGGTACCCTACGCCCTGGTGCATCTGGGGCGCTCCCCCTTCGCCTGCGACTTCATGTTCTACCCGCTGGGCATCAACTTGGCCTTCTACACCCTGACGGTCTGGAACGCCTTCCTCTCCTACCCCTGGCAGGCGGTGGCCAACCTGGTGGTGGCCAGCAACGTGCAGCTCTTGGCCTCCTTCGCCCTCAGCGCCTGGGGCGGCTACCTTCTGTGCCGGTACCTGTTGGGCGGCCTGGGGCGGGCGGGCCGCCGCGACGCTGAGCTGGCGGCTTGGCTGGCCGGTCTGGTCTACGGCTTTGCCTCGGCCAAGCTCTTCTTCGCCGCGTTGGGGCAGTTCAATATCGCCAGTTCCCATTGGACGCCGTTCTATGTCCTGTACCTGGTACGGGCGTTGCGCACGCCGCGCCGTTGGCGAGAGTGGTCGCTGGCGGCCCTCTTCTTCGCGCTGCAGGGCTGGTCGGAGTTCACCTACGCCTCCTTTCTGGCCCTCTTCACTCTGGCCTTCGTGGTCGGCTGGGCCGCCCTCCGCCTGTGGCAGCGGCAGTGGAAGCGGCTGCGGGCAATGCTGCCTGGGCTGGCGCTGCTGGCGGGGCTGGCCCTGCTGGGCCTGAGCCCGGTGGTGGCGGCCATGCTGCCGGACATGCTGGCCGAGGGTGACTTCTTGGTGGAAGGCAGCGGCTTCGCCGAGACCTTCTCAGCGGACCTGCTGAGCTTGTGGGTGCCTACCTCCCTGCACCCCTGGCTGGGCCACGTGGCGGAGGGTCTGGCCTTCCCCGGCGACAAGGGCCAACACCTCTACCTGGGCTACGCCGCCCTGGCCTTGGCCATTTGGGGGTTGGTGCAACGGCCGAGGCGGCTGCACGTCTTCTTCGCCCTGGCCCTGCTGGTCTTCGGGGTGCTGGCGCTGGGCCCTCGGGCCCACGTCAACGGGGCCGAGTGGGGGCCGGCGCTGCCGTTCGCCCTGCTGCAGCGGCTGCCGTTCTTCAACGGCAACCGCTACCCCGGCCGCTACGGCGTGCTGGTGCTGCTCTGCCTGGCGGTGTTGGCTGGCTACGGCGCTCGGGCGCTGCTGGGCCGGCTGCCGGGCCGGCGGCAGGCGGCGCTGGCCGTTCTGCTGGCCGCGCTCATGGCCGGCGAGTACCTGTCGGTACCCTTGCCGCTCTCGGATATGCGTCTGCCGCCAGCCTACCGGGCGCTGCGGCCTTTCCCCGGCGAAGAGTGGGCGGTGCTGGACCTGCCCTTGGCCTGGCGTAACGGCTTCCGTATCTTCGGCGTCCTGGATCCGGTCTTCATGTACGCTCAGTTCCACCAGACCACCCACGGCGGCCGCCTGCTGAGTGGGAACACCTCCCGCAACCCGGAATACAAGTTCCAGTACTTCGTCGAAGCGCCCATCCTGAGCAGCATCTTGGCCCTGCAGAACGGCCACCCCCTGCCGCCAGGGACGCAGGAGGCCGACGCCGGCCAGGCCGCGGAGGTGTTGGGCGCGCTGGGCGTGCGCTACGTGGTGCTGCACAAGGCGCAGGCCCCGCCGGCGCTGGCGGACTACGTGGCGAACGTGCTGCCTGTGCATCTGCTCTACGAGGACGACGGCGAAACGGTCTACGCTGTGGCCGTGGAGGAGGCCGGCGGGCCAGTGGCCGTGGAGTTCCAACGCCCGGCCGAGCGCCTCTACCTGGGGGAAGGGTGGAGCGGCTTGACTGCCTTCGACGGGGCTTCGGTGGCCTGGGCGCAGCGCCGGGAGACGCGGCTGCTGGTGCCGTGGTCGGGGCGGGCGCAGACGCTGCGCATGCGGCTCTATGCCCCGGCCGCGGGGCAGATGGTGCGCCTGGTCTGGGAAGGGCAGCCCTTGGGGGAGCGGGCTCTGGCCCCCGGCTGGAGTGAGGTGGCTTGGTCGGTGCCGGCAGGCCAGCCTGGGCGGCAGGTGGCCGAAGCCCGGCTGCGCTGGGGGCAGCGCTGGGAGCCCTCGGTCTTGGCCGCCGGCCAGCCCATCGGCCAGACCGGCGCGCTTTCGCCGGTGCAGCTCCACGTGAGGAGCGCCGGCCTGGAGGTGGGCTGGTTCGCCCACATCTGGGTGGATGGGCGGGAGGTAGCCCCCGGCGGGCGGGGCTACAACCTGGCGGCGCTGGAGCCTGCCAGTGGGGCGGTGTGGGCCGCCTCCTCCTTCGACACCTTCGCCGACGAGGGGGAGTCGCAGGCTCTGGCCGAGTTCATCGCCGGCGTGCCCCAGGGCTACATCGTGGCGGCGGCCGTGAACGATGAGGCATCGCTGCACCTGACGGAAGAGGCGGTGCAGGCGCTGGGGACCGTCGGGGGGCAGACGGACCTGCGCGGGCGCTTCCGCTGGAGCCACGCGGTCATCGGGGTGAAGGGCGCAGCCCCCGGGCAGGCGTTGGAGGCGGCCGGCCTCACCGCGCCGGCGTCGCCGGCCGTGGGGCAGCCCCTCAGCGATCCCTGCCTGGCGGCCGCGCTGGATTGGCTGCGCCTGGAAGGTTGAGCACCGACGGCTTGGCCTTTGCCGGGAATTGGTCTATAATCGCTCGGTTGCCCCATGTGCACGGGGGGCAACCGCAACTCTTGCCACGGGGGAACGGCGCATGTCATCTGCGGCCCACATGGTCTATCCGGGGGTGGTTCTTGGCGAGGGGGTGCAGATCGGCCCCTACAGCCTCATCGGCCTGCCGACGGACGAAGCAGACGGAGAGTCTCGGCAGACGGTGATCGGCGATGGGGTCAGCATCGGCGCGCACTGTGTGGTGGAGGCCGGGGCGAGCTTGGGCGCGGGTGTGCGACTGGGGCACGGCACCGTCATCGGCGGCGATGCGGCGATCGCTGATGGCTGCACCGTGGGCGCACACTGCCATCTGGATCACGTGCGCCTGGCCGAAGAGATCGAGGTGCAGGACCAGGTGGTCATGGGCATTGTGCCGCTGGAGAAGTACGACTTCCAGAAGCTGGGCAGCGATTGGCCTCTGTTGGTGGAGATCGGGCCGCGCTCGGTGATCCGCTCCCACTCGTCCATCTACGCCAAGGTGCGGGCCGGGGCTCGCTTCAACTGCGGGCACGGGGCGCGCATCCGGGAGTGCACGCAGATCGGCGAGGGCGCCACCTTCGGCACCAACTCCCAGGCCGATGGCTTCGTC
>JAAYZY010000014.1 GCA_012514615.1 Chloroflexota bacterium
CCTTCCGCCCGCAGGCTAAGGGCCGACGGGCAGAGGTGTTCACACCGGTGTACGCGACGATCCCCTGGGCGTAGTGCGTCTGGCGGGCGAGTCCGTGCGCCAGGAGCGGCGGATTGGCCCGCCAAGGGCTTACCAGAGCGGCCATAGCGCCGTGCAGAGGGAGGAGGGACCTCCGCGAGAGCTCATCATCCCCCTTATTCCGTCCACCTCGGTGCGTTCACCGAGATCTGCCCCCCAGACCCCTCACTTTTCAACACCCTCGACAGCGCCGATGGAGGCCCAGACCCAGACCCAGACCTCAGCGCGTAGGTGCGTTCGCTACTTCCTGAGCCGCGGCTAGAATTCGAGCAGTAGCCCCGACCACATTGTACACCCCAAGGAGTAGCACCATGGCCGCACGCCGCAGCAGCGGAGAAGGTTCCATCTATCAGCGCAAGGATGGTCGCTGGATGGCCAGCATCCAGGTGCACGGCGTCCGGCGCTCTGCCTACGGCGCGACCCGCCGGGAGGCAGCAGCCAAGCTGAACGTCCTGAGACAGCAGCTCATGCCGGCTCAGGTCTCATCTGTACCCAGCAGCCACACCGTGGATGAGCTGCTGGACTGCTGGCTAGAGGCCAAGGCCTCCGCTCTCAAGCCCAGCACCCTGCACACCTACCAGGAGACCTGCCGTCGTCACATCCGCCCCGAGCTTGGTCCCCTGGCGCTGGACCGCCTCACCCCGCAGCGCCTACAAGGGCTGTACGGGAACCTCCAGTCTGTGGGGCACGCACGCACAGCGCTGAAAGTGCACCGCCTTCTCTCCCAAGCCTTGGCCCTCGCGGTGCGCTGGGACTGGCTGCCGGCCAATCCCTGCGCCAAGGTGGATGCCCCCCGCTACCGGCCCCTCCGCAAGGAACTCTGGACCCTTCCGCAGCTGCGAACGTTCCTCGACGAGACTCGCGGGCACACGCTGTGGCCCTTCTGGCTGCTGGCTGCCCACACGGGCTGTCGATCGGGCGAGCTCACGGCCATCACCTGGCGCGACGTCGACCTCCCGGCGGCTTCCCTGTCCATTCGGCGCACCGTCCGGCGGATTGCGGGGGAGTGGGTGTTCTCGGAGCCCAAGACGCGCAGCGGCACCCGACACATCGGCCTCTCCGCACAGGCGGTGGAGGCGTTACACCAGCAGGAGACGGCGGCAGCCCAACGCAAGGCGGGATGTCGGGAGACCTGGCAGGAGTTGGACCTGGTGTTCCCCTCCATCAAGGGCACGCCCCTGGAGCCCGCGGGGCTATCGGAGGCCCTGCGCAAGGCCTGTGCGCGGCTGGGCTTGCTGCCCATCACCACGCATACCTTCCGGCACCTGCACGCCAGCATGCTACTCGGGGCCGGGCTGCCCATCCCGGAGGTGTCCCGTCGACTGGGACACGCCAACCCCGCCATCACAATGGCCGTGTATGCCCATGCCCTGGGGCACGATGATAGGGTGGCCGTGCAGGCGGTGGAGCGGCTACTGGGTGCCGAGAGAGTGCCCTAACCGGTCGGCGAAGTGGGAGTCCCAGAAGAACTCCGCAGACCCTGGTGGTCCACGACGCACGGCAGGCTCAGGATCTGATGCCTGGCCGGTTTCGTCGTCGCATCCAGCAGCGAGAGGGCGTGACGGTCCGCGCAATCCCCCAAGCTCAAAGCTTCGCGCTGCACGAGCACATAGCAGATGCTCATAAAGGTCGGTACGAAGGTGATGCGGCATGCCAGGCTTGTGATGTGGTCATCGTCGCGCCATCCGCGGCGGATCGGCGTGCAGCGACAGGAGCACGCCGCAACGGGCAATGGGTAGCGGGCCAACAGGGCGAAGCAGGACAGGCGGGGGGCGGCTCCGCACGTGCAACGCCAGGGGCCGCCGGGGCTGCCCCCGCCGGCGAAGCATGCCAGCAACTGAGGTGGCCGAGCGTCACCCCTCCCCTGTCGGGGTCGCGGAACGACGGGACGCATCCTGAGGAGTGTCCCCCGTCTCTTTTTTGGAGGAGGATCGGGCCCATGC
>JAAYZY010000130.1 GCA_012514615.1 Chloroflexota bacterium
CGGCTGCGTCAGAGCCACCTGCCTGGACGCCTGCCAGCTTGGCTATGAGGTCACCCTGGTGCAGGACGCCCACAGCAACTACCACCCGCAAGCCGCCCAGATCATTGATGAGTGGCACCGGCGGTTGAGTGAGCAGGGGGTCTCCATCCTGCCAACGCAAGATGTGCAGTTTGCCCACACCCCCCGCGAGTGAAGCAAAGCGGCCCTGGCCACCTGGCCGGGGCCGCCCCCCGACCCCCGACCAGGGGCAGACTGGCCTGCGGTCTAGCCCCGATCCCATCCAGTTGCCTGTGGCAGCGGCTGCGCCTTCTGCTATACTGAAAGGTGTGGCGTTCGAGGACCGCACTGCGCCGGGCTTGGCGCCGCCCAACTGCGATGGAGGTTGCCCGTGATGAGTGTGAACTTCGGCTTCGCGACGCTGCTTCTGCAAGCGCCCCTCTACCTGGTCTGGGGGCTAGGCGCCATCTTGGCCCTGCGGCTCCTGCCTCGGCAGCCCAAGGCGGCCTGGTTGGCCTTGGCTGGCCTGGGGGTGTTCTTCGCGCGCTCGGTGGCGGGGACGCTGTTGGGCTGGTGGCTGCCGGAAATCGCCTCTGCCCTGCGCGTGAGCATGAGCGTGGCGATATACGGCAGAAGCCTCATGGACGTGGCTGTGGCCGCAGTGGGCTGGGGCTTGATCTTGGGGGCGATCTTCGCCGGCCGCCCCCGGTCGTGAACCAGCGTCGGGCATCGGCCGGCTGGTGGGTGCCTGTCAGGTTGTTGTCGGGCGCGAAGGCCCCTCCTTGGGTATGATGGAACTGGGAACCGACCAGATATGCCACGGTTGCCTAGGATGGAGGGACAGCGATGGACGGACAACAGGAAGTTAGGAGCGACGAGCGGGTGTGGGCTGCCTTGGCCCACGGCAGCATCATCTTGGGCGGCGCGAGCAACGGCGTGCTGGGGCCCTTGGTGGCGCTGGTCATCTGGCTCACGCAGCGAGAGAGATCGGCCTACGTGGCCTTCCAGTCGCTGCAGGCGCTGGTCTACCAGGTGGCGGCGCTGCTGCTCACCTTTGGCGCTTGGATCTGCTGGGGGCTGCTCTGGATGTTGCTCTTCATCCCCCAGTGGATCGTCTCGCCTCAGCTCTACCAGTCGAACCCGCCAGGCGGCTTCTGGCTGGGGCTGATGCTCATGGCTGTACCCTTGGCCATCACCGTGGGGACGTTCTTCTACGGCCTGTGGGGCGCGCTGCGCACCCTGAGCGGTCATCCCTTCCGCTACGCGGTCATCGGCCGCTGGCTGGCGGGGCAGCGCTAGGCCGGGCAAGGGGAGACGGTCCCGCCGGGCACATGCATCCACGTAAGGAGGAACCAGAATGAACCGTATACAGGATCACATCAATGTGCTGGGTTGGTTGTATGTTGTGCTGCATGCTCTGGGCATCCTGGCTGGGGTGTTGGCGCTGATCATCATGGCCGGCATCGGCCTGTTGGCCGCCGACCCCCAGGCCATGGGCATCCTCACCCTCATCGGCGTGCTCACCGTTGCAACCACCACCCTGCTCTGCCTGCCCGGGCTCGTCGCCGGGGCCGGGCTGCTGAAGCGGCGGAGCTGGGCTCGGGTGCTGACCTTGGTGCTCGCCTTCGTGGGGCTTCTGAACTTCCCCATCGGCACGCTCTTGGGCGCCTACGCCATCTGGGCGCTCTTCCAGCCGGAGGCGGAGCAGATCTTCGGCGCAAGCCGGGTTGTGGATGCAGAGCCTGTGGTCATGGAATGACGGCGAGCGCCTGCCCGACGTCAGGCGCTGGAGGAAGGGGAGCAATGAACTCGGTAGATGTACAGCATGTGGCCAAGTCGTTTGGGGCGGTGAAGGCGGTAGTGGATGCGTCGTTATCGGCGCAGCCGGGAGATATCTTGGGGCTTCTGGGGCCTAACGGCGCCGGCAAAACCACCACCATTCGCATGATCTTGGATATCTTCCGCCCCGACGCAGGGCAGATTACCGTCTTCGGCGGGCCCATGTCGGAAGAGAAGAAGAACCGCATCGGCTACATGCCCGAAGAACGGGGTCTGTACCAAGACATCCCCTTGGAGCAGTGCCTGGTTTACCTGGCCACGCTCAAGGGGCTTTCGGCGGCCGAGGCGCGCCGCCGGCTGGCTGAGCAACTGGAGCACTTCGACCTGGCCGCGCACAAGGGTAAGAAGGTCAAGGAACTGAGCAAGGGGATGCAGCAGAAGGCGCAGATCATCAGCACCATCGTCCATGGGCCAGAGCTGATCATCATCGACGAGCCGTTTGCTGCCCTGGACCCGGTGAACACGCAGGTGGTCAAAGACCTGCTGCGGAGCCTGCGCGATGACGGCGCCTCCATCATCATGTGCACCCACCAGATGCACCAGGTGGAGGAGCTTTGCGACCGCATCGTGCTCATTGACAAGGGTCGAGATGTGCTTCGGGGGAGCCTGGCCGAAATCCGCCGCCAGTACGCCGGGCACGCGGTGGTGGTGAGCGCCCAAGGGCCCCTACCCACCTTGCCTGGCGTGGCAGCGGTGGAGACCCACAACCACTCCAGCCGCCTGACCCTGGACGAGAGCACCACGCCGCAGGAGATCCTGCGGGGGCTGCTGGATCAAGGCGTGGCTCTGGAACGGTTCGAGATCGCCACCCCCAGCCTGGACGAGATCTTCATCCAGGTGGTGGGCGCAGGAGGTGAATGATGCGCAAGCTCTGGCTGGTGGCGGCCTACGAGTACCGCCGCCAGGTGCTGCAGAAAGGCTTCCTGCTGACGTTGCTGTCGGTGCCGCTCTTCATCGCCTTTCTCATTGGCATTGGGACACTCTCGGCCAACGCGCAGAACAAGGCTGAGGCCCTGGGCTACGTGGACCTCTCGGGCTTCCTGGCGCAGCCGATCCCCGCGCCGCCTCGGGCCATCTCCATCGACAACCCCGATGTGGTTGACCCCGTGCCGCTGGCGCCGTACGCGTCAGAAGAGGCGGCCCGCGCTGCCCTGGATGCGGAAGAGATCCAGGCCTACTACGTGCTGCCGGCGGGCTACCCACAGACGCGCAAGGTGCGCCTGGTGTACGTCGACGCGCCAGGGCGCAACGCCACGGCCCAGTTCTGGGACTTGGTGCAGATCAACGGCTTGGAAGGCGTACCCCTGCCGGCCGCTCAGCGGGCCGTGGCCGGCAGCAGCCTTTCGGCGCGCTGGCCAGGCGACCAGCCGGGCATCGGGCGCGAGTTCTCGGCGAGCAACTTCTTGGGCGTCTTCTTGCCCATGGGGGCGGCTCTGGCGTTCATGCTGTTGATGTTCATGGCCTCTGGCTACTTGATGCAGGCCGTGACCGAAGAGAAGGAGAGCCGCACCATCGAGGTGATGATGACGTCCATCACTCCCAGCCAGCTCATGACCGGCAAAGTGCTGGGGCTGGCCCTGGTGACGTTGACCCAGTTGGCTGCCTGGATCGCCATCATCGTGGCGGCGGTGATCGTGGGCCGGGATGTCTTCGGTCTGGGGTTGCTGCAAGGCCTGACGGTGGACTTCGGCGTCATGTGGCCGGTGGTGCTGCTGGCGCTGCTCACCTTCATCATGGTGGCCGCCCTCATGACGGCGGTGGGGGCCACGGCCGTGGAAGCCCAGCAGGCCCAGCAGATGACCGGTCTGTTCGTCTTGCCGGTGGTGGCGCCGTTCTGGTTAGCTTACCTGCTGATTGAAGCGCCGGACAGTCCCCTGGCGGTGGCGCTGACGATCTTCCCCATCACTTCATTCACGACCTACAGCCTGCGGGTGAGCTTCGCCCAGGTGCCGCAGTGGCAGCTCTTCACCGCGCTGGCTCTGTTGACGATGAGCGCCTTGGCGGCGCTGTGGATCGCCGGGCGGGCCTTCCGCCTGGGGATGCTGCGCTTTGGGCAGCCGCTGCCGTGGCGAGCATTGCTGCCTGGTCGGGCGTCTGCGCGCCGAGAAGGAGGCCGCCATGGCTAAAGTATGGCTGGTGCTGCGCCATGAGATCCGCACCACCCTCTCCAGCAAGTCGTTTCTCTTCGGCGCCTTCGGTGTGCCCCTGGTCGTTGTCCTTCTGGTCGTGGTCATCTCGTCGCTGGGTCGCAGCGGAGAGGGGTTCGCCTCCCTGGCGGGCGGCGGTTCCGACGTGGCCCTGAAGGTGGAAGGCTACGTGGATGGAGCCAGACTGGTGCAGACCATCCCGGACGATGTGCCGGCCGGCGTCCTGGTCCCCTACGCCAACGAGGCCAGCGCCCACCGGGCGTTGAGGGAGGGGGCGATCTCGGCCTACTACGTCATCTCGCCGGACTACGTGGAGACCGGCAACCTGCTCTACGTCAACGCGGCCTACAGCCCGGCAGACCGCGGCCAGGCTTGGGCCATGGAACGGACCTTGACCGCCAACCTGTTGGGCAACGCCCCCGAGCTCATCGCCCATTTCCGCCAGCCGATGGAGCTGGAGGTGGAGGCGCTGGCCCCGGCCACACCACGCCTGGGCGACAGCGCGGCCGCCTTCTACCTGCCCTACGGCACGACCATGATCCTCTACGTGGTGATCCTCACCGCGGCGAGTTTGCTGCTCAACAGCATCAACAAAGAGAAGACCAACCGCGTGATGGAGGTGCTCATGTCCTCCGTCAGCCCTCGCGATCTGCTCACCGGCAAGATCCTGGGGCTGGGCCTGCTGGGGCTGCTGCAAGCAGCGGCCTGGCTGGGTACGGCCTATGGGGCGCTGCGCCTGGGGGGGCAGGCTATCCAACTGCCGCCAGAGTTGCAGTTGCCGCCCTCGGTGCTGGCCTGGGGGATGGTCTTCTTCCTGCTGGGCTACGCGCTCTATGCTAGCCTCATGGCGGCCCTGGGCGCGGTGGTGCCCAACCTGAAGGAGGCCAGTCAGGCCACCTTCTTGGTCATCTGGCCGATGATCGTTCCGTTGATGCTGATCAGCATCCTCATCGAACAGCCTCACGGCCTGCTGGCGGTCATCCTGAGCCTCTTTCCCCCCACGGCTTCGGTCACCATGATGCTGCGGCTTTCGGTAGGGGGCGTGCCCCTGTGGCAGCCGGCTTTGGCCGCACTGCTGCTCTTGGCCACCGCCTACTGGGTGATCCGTGCCGTAGCCGGCATGTTCCGAGCCCAGACGCTGCTCTCCGGGCAGCCGTTCAGCGCCAAGCGTTTCGTGGCTGCCTTGGTGGGCCGCTGAACCTGCCTTCTGCCGTTTTCCGTGTGGGGCCGTTGTTCCCGCCGTGCGCGGTGCCGGAGCGACGGCCCTACGCTCTGCCCCCCAAGCCCCCACGCCCACGAGCCCCAAGAGGTAACCGCTTGGCCCGGGCGGGAACCCGCCCCGGGCGAGGCCCGCTGAGGTGCGCCCCTGGGCTGTCTGACGATCGGAGGCCCGATTCGCCAAAAAACGGCAATGGGTGTACAATTGTTTCTCAACACGTGTGGCCGCTTTCCCGACAACGCGGCGGTCACGGTAAGGAGTGCAGCTGATGGGTATGGAAGAGAAGCCGCGCAAGAAGCAAGATGACGGGTCCGAAGAGCCCCCGCAGCGGGCTGGCGATCCCCTGGCGGACCTGCTGGGCGGGTTGATCGGCGGCGGCATGGGGCAAGCTCAGGGCCAACAGCAGCCTGGGGGTATCCTGGGGGGCAGCGCTGGGCAGTCTGGCGGCGACCCTCTGGCGGACCTGTTGGGCGGGTTGATCGGCGGCGGCATGGGGCAAGCTCAGGGCCAACAGCAGCCTGGGGGCATCCTGGGGGGCAGCGCTGGGCAGTCTGGCGGCGACCCTCTGGCGGACCTGCTGGGTGGGTTGATCGGCGGCGGCATGGGGCAACAGCAAAGCCAGCAGCAGCCTGGCGGTGATCTCCTGGGCGGCATCCTGGGCAGCATCTTGGGCGGCGGCGGGGCTCCGCAGGGCGCCTCCGGCGCCGTGAGTGGTGGATCGCCCTTGACCGACATCTTGGGTGGCATCCTGGGCGGCGGTTCGGGCAGCAGCGGGGCAGGCGGTGGGATGAGCCAACTGTTGGCCCCGGTCATCGAGCAGTTGGCGAAGCGCTTGGGCCTGCCGCCGGCCATCGCTCAGGTGGTGGTGTCGTTCCTGCTGGGCAAGCTCTTCTCCGGTGCGGCGTCGTCGCGGGCGCTCCCGGCTGGCGCGGCGCAGCCGTCTGCCTTGGATCTGGACGGCCTCCTGTCGCACATGGACCGCAGCCACGCCATCGACCAGAGCTACCTGGCCTCTACCGGCATGCCTCAGGAGTTGGCCGCCAAGACCGGCATGGATGTGGACATGGCTGCCACCAGCCTGCAGGAAGCGTTCAGGCTACTGGGGGGCGGCGCGGCGGCCGAGAGCACAGCCAAGCCCACGGGCACCCGCAAGCCCAAGGCTGCCGGCGCAGCCAAGCCCAAGGGTCGCAGTACGGGGGCCAAGCCCAAGAGCGGCGGCAAGGCCAAACCCGCCGCCAACCCGGAGGGCCTCGACGACCTGCTGAAGAAGTGGTAGGCGGCGTGCTCAGGTAGAGGAAGGAGCATCCGACCATGACGGAAAGGGGAGCCGGGGCGGGGGGGCCCCAGGAACGCCGCACGGTCATCGAGCAGGTGATGCACAGCGTGGTGCAGATCGTGGCTCTGCGGCAGGGCTTTCTGGGGCAGATGCAGTCGGTGTGGACCGGGTCGGGCACCATCGTGGATCAGCGAGGGCTCATCCTCACCAACTGCCACGTGGCCGATCCGCGCTCCATGGGCATGTCGGCCCCGGCCGTCGACCTTCTGGCCGTGGCTGTCACCGGTCGGTCTGACGAGCCGCCGGCGCTGACCTACCGCGCCCAAGTGGTGGCCAAAGACCCCACGCTGGACTTGGCGGTGCTGCGCATCGTGGGCGGCCTGGATGGCCGACCAGTGGGCGAGCTGAACCTGCCGGCTGTCTCGGTGGGCGACTCGGAGACGCTGGAGCTGGGCGACGGCCTGAGCATCTTGGGCTACCCCGGCATCGGCGGTGAGACGGTGACCTTCACCCGTGGCACCGTCTCCGGCTTCACCAGCGAAAAGGGCGTCCAGGAGCGCCGAGCCTGGATCAAGACCGATGCCACCATCGCCGGCGGCAACAGCGGCGGCACGGCGGTGAACATGGCCGGCGCCCTGGTGGGCGTGCCCACCCAAGCCGCTGCCGGTTCGAACGTGACGCCGGTGGACGCCCGGCCGGTGGTGGATACGAACCGCGACGGGCGCATCGATGAGCGGGACACCCCCATGGCGGTGGGCGGCTTCATCAACGGCCTGCGCCCGGTGAACCTGGCCAAGCCGTTGTTGCAGAAGGCCGGCTGGGTCGTCGGCGCGCAGGCTCAGCCCCTGCCAGCGGCCCCGGCGCCGGCTGTCTCGCCGGCGACGCCCCCGGCCGACACCTCGGCAGGGCCGCGCTTCACCACGTTGGTCTTCAGCACCCAGGTCACCCAAGATGGGCGGCCCATCAATCCGGCTTCGGTGCTGCCCAGCGGCGGCAAGCAGATCATCGCTTCGGTGGGGTTCCAGGGCATGCGCAACGGGTGGGCCTGGGGCATGGTCTGGGCGCTCAACGGCAAGCCGGTGGTGACCCAGGAAGGGGCTTGGCAAGATGGCCCCCAAGGGCGCAAAGTGATCGCCTTGCAGAGCTCGTCGGGCTTGGCCGATGGCCGCTACCACCTGGTGCTGACGGTGAGCGGCCAGGTGGTGGCGGAAGGCGAGGCCACCGTTGGCCGGCGGGTAGAAGACACCGACACGGAGATTCTCGGCCAGGTGGTGGACCAGACGAATGGGCGGAGCATCGCCGATGCCTTGGTTATCGTCCTGCGGCCGGACGTCCGCGTCTCCGACTTCGTGCAGCAACAGAAGGCCGAGATGGCCTTCACCTCAGCCCGCACCGACAAGGACGGGCGCTTCGTCTTCCCACAGCAGTTGCCCAAGGGGCAGGCGTATGGCGTGGTGGTGGTGGCCCGCGGTTACCGCGACATGGCCATCGAAGGCGCCTTGCGCGTGGGGGCCGACGCGCCGGAACGGGCGCAGCTCAACCCCATCGGCCTGCTGCCCGACTAGACGGAGCCGCTGGCTGGAGCAACCGATCGAGCGACAACCAAGAGGGGGGAGCGCGTCTCCCCCCTCAGCGCGTCAGGAGGTGAAACGGCTGGCGCTGCTGCCGGCAGAGCAGCTGCACCGCATGCCGACCGGAGGTGAGCGCCGACGACACCCCCCCGCCGATGACCCACTGCCCGGCCATGTAGAAGTGCTGCAGGCCGGGCAGCGTGCGGCGGATGGACTGCTGCATGAACTGCGGGGTGAACAACCAGGCCATGTAGGCGCCCCGCCAGTTGCGGGTGTAGCGCCACACGGTGTAAGGCGTGGCCACGTCGGTCATCTCCACCTGCGCGGCCAGGCCGGGGTAGAGCCGCTCCAAGGCCGCCACCACCCCGGCCAGCAGCCGGTCCTTCTCTGCTTGGTAGCGGGGCCGGTCGTCGGCCAGGGCGCGCCAGGGCTCCCAGTCGGTCTCGCACCAGACCTGCAGCACCGTCTTGCCAGCCGGGGCGAAGCGCGGGCTGTAGTTGAAGAGGCGCAGCATCAGCTCGGGGCAGGGCGAGCCAGCCACCCCCAGCGGCTGGGCCAGGGCAACCGTCTGGAACGGCGCCTGGTCGGCGAACAACCGCCTCACCCCCAGGCTGACAGTCACCGCTGGACGCACCAGGGGCCAGGCGTCGTAGCGCTGCCTGATGCCCTGGTCGGCGTAACGGCCGCCCAGCAGGTCGAAGACCGTGCTGTGGCCATCGGCGGCCGAGATCACGGCGTCGGCGCGGTGCTCCGACCCGTCGGCCAGGCGCACGCCCACGGCGCGGTCACCCTCCACCAGCACCTTGTCCACCGTGGCGCGGTAGGTGACCTGCCCGCCTAGGGCCTGGTAGCGCTGCTCGATGGCCCGGGCGAAGGCCAGCGACCCGTCCTCCAGCAGCCCCAACTGCCCATCGGCCAGCATGGCCAGCAGCATCAGCACGAACCAGACCGGCGTCTCGGGCAGGAAGAGGGTCTCCAGGCAACGCCTGAGCCAAGGGCTCTCCATCTCGGCGCAGAACTCCTTCATGCTGCGGGCGTAGGGACCGCTGAAGAACCGCCAGAGCCGCCTTATACCCCACATCTCGCGGAGCTGCGCCCACGGGGTCGTCATCTCTGGCGGCTGGCTCAGCCCCACCTGACTGAGGTCGAGGCCCTGCATCTTTCGGGCACCGGCCACAAGGGCGTCGGTGAAGCGGGCATCGCCTGGAGAAAGGGCCTGCGCCTGGGCAGCCAGATGGTCCAGGTCGTCGGTTAGCTCCAACTGGCGACCTGTGGTCTCGTCTCGCCAGCAGCCCAGCGTGCGCAGATCCACGAAGCGGCAGGCTTGGGGGATGCCCAGCTCGCGGTAGAGATCGTGCACCGAGGGGCCGGGCCGGTGACCCATGAGGAAGTGGATGCCGCCATCCACCAGGTAGTGACCGCGCCGCCAGGCCGCGGCTACGCCCCCGGGGGCGCTGTGGTGCTCGAAGATCTGGCTGCGGAAACCGTTGCCCTGGGCGTAACAGCCGGCCGACAGCCCAGCCAGCCCGGCCCCGATGATGATGACCGATGGGGTAGTCATACAGCTCTCCTCAACCGGCCCGGCGACAGACCGGGCCTGACCCACGGGTGGGTAGGGGCGGCGGAGTGCTTCGGTCGCCGGGCTACTCCCGCGGCAGCGCCAGAGGCGCCACCACGGCCACGTAGTCCACGAGAGCGTCGGCGCCGTAGAGGCTCAGGCTGACCCCGCCGGTCTCGGAGAGGGTGGCGTCTTGGGCCATGCCCCAGTCGTGGCCGTTGCCGGTCACGGCCACTCGGTGTCCAGCCACGGTTACCGCCACCAGTTGCCAGCTTCCCGCCTGAAGGTGCGGCGCGGGTGAGGGATCGGCCTGGTCAGACGTGGGCGTGTTTGGGGCGTCGCCGCCCATGGGGTCGGCCACCGGCAGCCAGACGGTGTAGCAGCTTTCCGAGTCGGCGCAGCGCACCCCCAGCCCCACGGCCCCCTGGCCCAGGGGCAGCAATCGCACGATCACGGTATAGTCGTCCCAGCCGCTGGGCACCGAGGCCAACCGCCGGGTGGAGGCTGCGGCGGTCCAGCGCAGCGCGCCTTCTTGCACCGTCAGGGCGTCGCCGCCGGATGGCTCTGCTGCCCAACGGTTCTGCGCCGCCTGGGGGCTGTCGAAGTCTTCGAAGAAGTGGAGCGGGATGCGCTCCAGGTAGGCGGCCCCGACGGTGACGTCCGGCAGCGAGCCGGCCAGCTTGCGGGCCTGGGCGAAATAGGCGTCGGCGGCGCGCAGCGATTCGGCGCGGGAGGGCAAGGCGTCCATGTAGTGTGCCAGGTCGGCTTCGCCCGCCCGCAGCAGCACCATGAACTGCGCCTCAGTCAGGTCGGCCGACTCGCCTGAAGGCAACTGCGGGAAGGCCGCCAGGTGCTCAGCGGCGGCGCTCCAGCGGCGGGCCTGGACGGCTTCCAGCGCCGATTGCAGGTGCACGGCGGAGGCGGTCCACCCGTCGGAGGCCCCGATGGCGTCTTCCTGCCACAGGCTGCGGTTGCGGGCCAGGTCGGCGCTGGCGTGCTGCAGGGCGGCGCAGTCGTCGGCGGTGAGGCTGGCTACCAGCGCTTGCAGGGCCAGGTGCACCCCTTCGGCCGGCGTGGGGGGCGCTGGCGTCGCCAGCGCCGACCTGGGCGCGCTGGCTTCCACTCGGGAGAGAGGCTGCTCGTGCCGATACCAAGAGGCCAGGAGGAGGGCCGCGGCGGTTACCGTCACCGCCAACACGAAGGAGGCCAGCGGCATCAGCCAACGGCAGATCGTGCGGTGGCGGCTCAGGGAGTCCAGGCCTTGCAGGGCGCGGGGGTTGGCGGGGTCCATGGCCAAGGCGCGTCGGTACCACTGTTGAGCAGCGGGGTAGTCGCCGGCGTGCGCCGCGGCGGCGGCCATCCGCAGGTAGGCGACGACCTGTCGTTGCTTAGTCATCTTCGCTCACTCGCTCGTTTCGAGAGCCGCGCCCAGTGAGCCTACCCACCAGACGGTTCAAGAAGCTGGCCTGTTCCCGCTCCACACGCTCCACCAAGGCCACCACGGCTGGGCTAGGATGAAGCTGCACCGCTTGGCTCCAGTGGCTCAGGGCCGTGGCGCGGTCGCCGTCAGCGTAAGCGCGGGAGGCCTGGGTCAGCAGGTTGTGGAGCCTCTCGCAGGTTTCCACCCAGTCTTGCGCTTCGCGGTTCTCTGGCGCATCGCGCAGCGCCCGGCGCGCCAGGAAGAGCGCTGTGGCGCTGTCGCCGCGGTCCAGGGCCGACTCCGAGTCGGCGTGGAGCTTCTCCACACGGCTGGAGATGACTCGGCGCAGCCCCTCGCGGGCCCGCTCGTCTTCGACCTGGTCGGCCAGGATCAGGCGGAAGCAGCGCTCGGCCTCGTCCAGGTCGCCGGCCTGATCCAGCGAGCGGTGCCCCTGCTCGCTGAGTCGACGGGCGCGACGGATGCGCTGCCACAACCGGCGGCCCACCGGGTGTTCGCGGGCGCTGGGGCGCAGGGCGTCTTCGGCCAGGGTGTAGTCGCCCTGCAGCAGGCTTTCTTCCGATGCGGCAATGGAAGCGGCCACCTCCCACAGGTCCCGGTCGCCCTGTTTCAGCGGCACGCCGGCCTCCATCAGGGCGGCCAAGGTGTTCACGGCTTCGCCGGCCTGGCCGCGCTCCAGGGCCCGCCGCGCTTCGGCCACTCGGCTGGCGTACTCGCTTTGCTGCACCACCTGCTGGAAGCGGTTGTCGTAGGGGTTGAGCTCGTTGCCCTGACGGGCCAGGGACCAAGCTTCGTCGGTGTTGCCCAGTTGCAGGGCCCGCTGCATCAGCTCCAACAGGGTCTGCAGCTTGTGGATGCGTTGGCGGCTGCTGGTGACCTCTCGCTGCCAGGGATAGACGTTCTCGGCGGTGATGCACAGGTCCAGAGCCCGGTCGTACTGGCCGCTCTGTTCCGACTGCCGCACCTGCTTCAGCAACTGCTGGATCATGCGGGTGGCCTCTTCCCGCTGGGTGAGGCACTCCTGCAGCAGCAGGCGGCTCTCCTCGTCTCGGGGGAACTTGACCAGGATGCGCTCCAGCAGGCTGATGGCCTGGTCGTACATGTGCGCTTCCACGGCGTTGCGCGCCTGCAGGCGCAGGGTCTGCATCTCCCGAGCCACGGCGGCGCTGGCTGCCAACTGCGCCCGTTCCGGCGATTCGTCCGGCAGCTCTGGGGTGGCCCAGTCCAGAAGCTCGGCGGCGGTGTCGTAGCGGCCGGTGAAGAGCGCTTGCTGCCCGCTCTGGAGGCGCTCGCGCAGCGCCTTCTCCCGCTCCAGGGCGCTATCCAACCCGGCTCGCAGGGAGGTGAGGGACGGATCGGCCGGGGCCAGCCCCTCGGCCACGCGCAGGTAGGCGTCGGCCGATTGGAAGTCGTTCTGCTGCAGGGCCCGGTCGGCCAGGTCGCGGTGGGTGGCCACCACCTCTTGCAGCCCCTGCAGGGCTTGCTCGTAGCGGGCTTGGATCTCGGCGTCGTCTGGGTTCATGTCCAGCGCTTGGGCCAAGAACTCCACCGCCTGGCGGTAGTCTCGCAGGTGCAGGGCGGTGTTGCCCTTGCCCACCAACTGGCGCAGGAGGCTGTAGGTCTGACGCTCCCGGGCGATCCGCTCTGACAGGCGCTGGCCTTTGGCGTGGGTGGGGTCCAGGCGCAGGGCTTGCTCCAACGCGGCCTGGGCCTGGGTGAAGCGCCTGGTTCGCAGCGCTTCCTCCGCTTCCGCGATGCCCTTCTCCACGCGCAGCCCCCGCAGGAAGAGGCGCGTCTCGGCGTTGTCTGGGGTCAGTTCCAGGGCCCGCTGGGCAGCCCGTTCGGCTTGAGCGATCTCGCCCAGGGAGACGAAGGCTTGGGCCGTGGCCATGAGGTGCTGGGCCCGCTCCTGGATCTCGTTGCGCCGACGCACTTCCTGCAAGATGGTCAGGGCGCCCTCGTGTTGGGGGCAGATGACCAGGGCTTGGGTGGCGGCGTCTTCCGCCTCCGCCAGATTCGCCTCGGCCAGCGCCTGGCGGGCCTTGCGCAACCAGTCGGCGGCCCGCTGTTCAGTTTCGCTGCGCTGGGTCTCGGCCTGGGCCAAGGCCTGGCGCAGGCGGTTCATCTCCCGTTCGCGCTGCCACCCTTGGCCTTCCAGCCAGCGGGCCAGAGCGTCCAGGTGCTGCCCTGCTTCCACCAGCCGCCCGGCGGTGATGCTAGCCTCAACCATGAGGGTGCGGCCGCGCAGCTCAGTCTCCGGCGGGAGGCCGCCCAACGAGATCAGGTCTCGCAGGTAGCCCAGGCCTTCGTCGAACTTGCCGTCTCGGATTGCCTCTTCGGCTCGCCGTAGGGAATGCTGGGCCATCTGCTCGTTGCGCTCGCGCATCTCGCGAGCGCGCCTGGCCTCGTGCAGGGCCGCCGACGCTTCGGGGCTGGCCGGGCAGAGCACCAGGCTGCGGCGGAACTGGCCCAGCGCTTCGGTCAGGCGGCCGGCTGCCAACGCTGCTTGGCCGGCATCCAGGTGCTCCTGGAAGCGGTCCATGTCAGCCAGGTAGGCCCGGGCTTCGGCGGATTCGGGGGTGTGCTCCAGGGCTTCCAAGAACTGCTTGCGCGCGGCGCTTAGGTCGCCTTGGGTGAAGGCCTGTCGGCCGGCCAACACCGCCTCTTGGGCGCGACAGACCATCTCCTCTTCCCACACGCCCAGGGTCTCGGCGGCCTTGGGCAGGCCAGGCGTCTGCTCCACCAGGCTGCGCAGCGTCTGCACGGCCGCCGGCAACCGGCCCGCCTCCTTGAGCATCTGGGCCTGCTGCCAGAGGCGTTCTTGGTCCCGCTCTGCCTTCTGGCGCAGAGTGCGGCCGACGCGGCTGTGCACCTCCTCTTCAGAGGCGTAGCCCTCCAGGAGCAGGTGCTGGAAGATCTCCAGGGCTCGCTCAAAGTCGCCCCGCTCGACTGCGGCGTCGGCCTTCTGGTAGGCGATGCCGCGCACCCGCTCGCGGTTGCGTTCGGTGCGGGCCTGAGCCAGCAGGCGGGCGGCCACGCCCTCATCGGGCCGCAAGCGGTGGGCTTCCTCAAGGTTCAGCGCGGCCTCGGTGTAGGCCCCCTGGCTTAGTTGACGCGCCCCTTCGGCTACCCGGCGCAAGAACTGCAGGTCCTCTCCCCAGGTGGCGGTCTCCGGGGCCAGGCGCATCGCCTCTTCCAGGTTCTGCTGCGCGGTGTCGTACTCGCCCAGAGAGTATTCCAGCCAGGCCCGCCCAGCCCGCAGCTCCACATCCAGCCGTTCTTGCACCTCAGCTTCCAGAAGGCTGCCGTGGGGCTGAAGCTCGTGGCGGCAGCGATCCACCAACGACACCGCCTGGGCGTAGGCGCCGCGCTGGCGGGCTTCTTGGGCTTGCCGCAGCAACTGCTCAGCCCGCGCCCTGGACCAAGCGCGGACCACCTTCTCATCGCCTTGCACCCACGAGCTGGCCATGGCCCGCCCCAGCAGTTGCACGGCTGCGTCCCAATCGCCTCGGCGCACGGCCTGCTGGCCAGCCTGCAGGTCTTCTGGCAGGTGGATCAGGTCGGCTTCCACCTCGGCGGCCAGGATGTTCTCGCGGTCTACTTCCCGCAGGCGCTGCACCAGCTCCCGCGCTTGGGCGTAATTGTGGGCGGTAAGGGCGGCTTGCAGCTCCCGCCCCAGCTTCTCGGTCAGCAGCTCGGCGTAGCGATCCTGCACGAAGGTGGAGTTGGGGAAGAAGCGCACAATGGGCCCCACCTGGTCAGGGTCGTCCAGGCTGGCCAGCAGGTACGGCAACAGGTCGGCTTGCACGTACCCCAGTACTTCCCGCAGCCCTGGCGACCGCTCCGCTTCCAGCGCTTTGAGCAGCGGCAGGGCCTCTTCCAGGCGGTGGTCGGCGAACGCCTCTACCGCTTGGCCAAGGCGCTCGTGGGCTTCACCGCTGAGCTCGCCCTGCCCCGACAAGTGGCAGTGCAGGTAGCGCAGCAGCAAGGAGGAGTCGGCGGGGTCTTCTCGCCAGGCTAGCTTGAAGCTCTGGGCCGCCCGATCCCACAGGCCGGCGCGGGCCTCGGCCTCACCCCGGGTGCGGAAGGCCATCAGGGTGCTGTCTTGGGCTTCCAGCACCTCTTGGAGCAGCTCGTGCACCGTCTCCTGCTCGCCGATCTGCCCCATCACCTGCCGCAAGTAGACTTCGGCCTCGGCGTGGCGATGGCGGTGCACCAGTATCTCGATCTGGTGCAGGATGCCCGCGGGCGGCAACGACAGCTTGAGGTGCAGCTCGGCGTGCAGCCGCAGCTCCTGGGCCAGGGCAGCCGCCGAGGGATACTCGCCCCTCAGCAAGCGCTCCAGCAGCGGCTTCAGCGAGGGATGCAACTGCTCCGGGGGGTAGTCCAGCCGCAGGAGCGCGGGGTCGCTCTGGACGAAGGAGATGTCGGGCAGGGGGGCGAGGCGGGGGATGGGGGAGCCGGTGAAGAGGTGCAGCAGCAGCTCGCCGAACTTGTACAGGTCTCTCGCCACGCTGCCGTCATCCAGCCGACGGGCGGCGTTCCAGTCGATCACGCGCAGTTGGCGGCCGTTCCAGAAGAGGTGTTCGGGCTTGAAGTCGTTGTACTCGATCTGGCTCTCGTGGGCTGCCTGCAGCACTTCGGCCGCCTGCGCGGCCAGGTCCAGCGCCTGAGGCAGGTCTTCGGTGAAGCCTTGGCTGCAGAGGAGGTCATCGCCAAGGTTGAGGTAGCCCTGCAGGTGCTCCAACACCAGGGCGGTGGTGCGGCCCCCGCTCTCTACGCGGTCCACCAACTGAACCACACCCGGCTGCTGGCGAAGCCGCTCCAAGCAGTCGGCCTCCTGGCGCAGGTCTGCGGCAGGGTCGGAGGACTCTTTGAGGGCGAAAACGTGTTGCGCTGAATCGGCTACCAGACTAACCGATGAGAGCAACCCTTCGCCGATGGCCCCTACGCGCCGGTAGCTGTCTTTGCTGCCGCGCCATTCGTTGTTGGGCACCAGTGGTGATCCTCCGCCGTCCTGTCCACACCGAAAGGGGTGTTGGCTTTGCGTTAGCCTCCCAAGCCAGGTGAAAGCGTCCGTTCCACCGCACCCACCCCCAGCCGTGGGCGCATACACAAGAACGTAGACTATCGCACCTCACCATCGGCTCTCTCTAGTATAGATGGTCATTCTGAAAATTGGGTAAAAATGCAGGGGCTGTAGCTTTACAGTTTATTCATCTACGGGGCGGTTGTGGGGCTACGGACGGAGATCGAGCCAAGCGCTTGCCTTGGCGGGCACGGGCAGGCCGTTGAGCCGCCAGAGGAACATGCGCCGGCCGTCCTGTTCCAGCGCTTTCCAGTGGAAGACCGGGGCGATCTCGCTCTCGGGGTAAACTTCCAGGAGGGCGTCGTACCAGGAGAGGCCATCGGGGCGCTCCAGGTGCCAGTATTCGATGGCCAGGAAATGCCACGTCCAGCTGAAGTCGGGCCGGTCGATGGCTGGGATGCGCTGCCAGCCGTACTGCCGGGCCAGGGCGGTGAGGTCCACGTAGTACCCCAGGGGAATGGTCTTCCACTGGCCGCCGTCGTCTGGGTGGCGCCGCCGGGCGGCGCCGCTGAGGTCCCAAGGCTCACGGAACAGCGGCTCGCCCTGGCCGCCGTTCTGCAGCTTGGGGCGCAGGTAGATCTGCCAGTAGGTGCGCCCGCCCAGGTCCTGCCGCTCCACCTCCAGGTGGACGCCGTTGC
>JAAYZY010000131.1 GCA_012514615.1 Chloroflexota bacterium
GACCTTCTTGCACCTGGAGGAAGAGAACTACCCCGACTTCGCCCGTTTTGCCGCCGCCTTCGCCGCCCACTTCGCTGGCCGGGTGCAGCACATCATCGTCTGGAACGAGCCCAACCTCAGCCTGGAATGGGGATACCGACCGGTGGACCCTGAATCCTACGTGCGGATGCTGCAGGAGGTGTACGGCCAGGTCAAGGCAGCCAACCCCCAAGCGACGGTCTTGGCCGGGGCGCTGGCCCCCACCCTGGCGCCGCCCGGCAGCGAGTGGGGCATGGACGATCTCACCTACCTGCAGCGGATGTACGAGGCCGGGGCGGCCGACTCCTTCGACGGCCTGGCCGTGCATGCCTACGGCTGGACACAGCCGGCCGACGCCGTGCCCTCCGCTGATGAGGTGAACTTCCGCCGCGTGGAGCTGCTGCGGGAGATCATGGTTGCCCACGGCGACGCAGGGACGGAGGTGTACATCACTGTAGGAGGCTGGAACGACCATCCCCGCTGGACCAAGGCGGTCTCTTCGGCGCAGCGCATCGCCTACACCCTGCAGGCAGTCGAGATCGCCAGCCGAGACTGGCCCTGGTGCCGCGCCCTGGCCTTCTGGGCCTTCCGTTACCCGCGAGCCGCCTTCACCTATCAGGACTACTTCACCTTCGTCACGGTGGACTTCCGCGCCAAGCCGATCTACGACGAGCTGCAGCGCTACGCCCAAGCGGGGACGTACCCGGCGGCCCTGGCCCCTGCCCAGGGGAACGCTCGATGAACGCGCCCAGCCTGCTGGAGCGGACCGCGTTCCGTCGCTGGCCCCGGCGCGCCCGGTGGGCCATGGCGGTTCTGGCCGCTTTGCTGGTGGGGGCAGCGGCCCTGCTGCTCTTCTGGGGGGAGCTGGGGCTGGGAACCGACGCCGCTCTCACCCGCATCCGCCAGAGCGGCCGGCTGCGGGTGGGGCTCGACCCTAGCTTCCCGCCGTTCGAGAACCTCAACCTGGAAACCGGGGAGGTGGTCGGCTACGATGCCGACCTGGCCCGGCTCCTGGCCCAACAGCTGGGCGAAGGGGTGACGCCGGAGTGGGTGATCATCGGCTTCGACGGCCTCTACGACGCCCTTTGGGCGCGCAAGGCCGACGTGCTCATCTCGGCGCTGCCGGTAGACCCCATGCTCACCGAAGACGTGGCCTACTCCCAACCGTACTTCGACGCTGGCTTGCGCCTGCTGCGCCAGCTCAGCTCGGGCGCCACCCCTGACCGCGCCTACCTGGCCGGGCGGCGGCTGGGTGTGGAGTGGGGATCAGAAGGCGACCTGGTGGGCAGGCGCCTGCAGGGGGAGATGGCGGACCTGGAGATCGTCACCTATCTCACCGCCCAAGAGGCCCTCGCGGCCCTGCGAGGCGGCGAGGTAGACGCCTTGCTGTTGGAGGGGGTGGCGGCCATCCAGGCTGCCCTGGCCGACTCAAGGCTCGAGCTCTTCGGCGAGATCCAAAGCAGCCAACCCTACGCTGTGGCCATGCACGCCAAAGACAGGGGGCTGCAGCGCGCGGTGAACGCGGCCATGAGAACCCTGCAGGCAGCAGGAACGTTGGCGGAGCTGGAGGCCCGCTGGATGGGCCCACCGGTTACCCCACCTTGATCTCCAGGCGAGTCGTCTTGCCAGCCTCCACCTGCACCTGGGGGAAGAACCATTCTCCCTGCACCCGCACCTTGACCACGTAGTCCCCGGCTGGCACGTCGCCGAAGACGAAGTTCTCCGGCCAGGCGTCATCGCCGTTCACCTTGTCCATGGGGTAGGTCCAGGTCTCGCGCCAACGTTTGTCGGGATCGCTGGCCGGGTGCACCGTCACCAGGGTCTCGGGGATCGGTTGGCCAGCGGCGTCTACCACGCGGCCAGCCAGCGCGCCCTGGCCCGCAAACGGCTGCAGCCAGAGCTCCGGGTTGCGCGTCGCCCAGTAGGAGTTCTCCCCCACGCGCACCTCCAGGTGCAGGTGCGGGCCCAAGGCGATGCCCGACATCCCCACCAGCCCCACCAGGTCGCCCCGGGATACCCACTGGCCCAGCGCCACCCGCGTCTCCGAGAGATGGCCATAGAGGCAGTAGATCGGTCGGCCTTCCCATGGGCGGTCCAGCTCCAAGATGACCACCTGGCCGTAGAAGTCGCGGACGGGCCCGTAGGCCGCCTCCCCGTCGCTGCCCACCGCCACCACCCGACCGTCGGCCACGGCCAGCAGCGGTGTGCCCATGGGGTTGACCATGTCCACGCCGTGGTGCAGCAGGTACTGGCCCTGCGCCGTGGTGCCGTAGGGGTAGTAGTGGCTGGCCACCCCATCGCCCGGGGCGGCGATCGGCCGGGAAAGCCAGAAATGCTCGGCCTGCTCCGGCAGGGCGACCGGCGCGGCCACGGCTTCTACCGCCACAGTCGCCACAGTAGGGGATAGCGTCGGCGTCGGGTTCGGCGCGGGGGTCGCCGTGGCCGTGGGGGTGGGCGTCGGTGTCGTTGTGGACGTGGGCGTGGGCGTCCACGTCGTGGTGCTGGTGGCGGTGATGGTAGCCGTGGGCGAGGGCGTCACCAGCAGCGGGCCAGCCGGAGCGGCCTGGCGGCCGAACGCCACCGCCAAGAAGGCCAGCGCCGGCAGCAAACCATAGCCGATCCAGCGGCCGGTTTGCCGGCTGGCCGTCGGCGAGCCTACGGTATCCACTGAATCTGTTCCTCCAGCCAGCCACGGCTGCTGAAGTCCGGCTCGCCACGCACGATGCCGCCAGGCGCTCCGCCAAGGGCAAACAGCTTCTGCAGGCTGCCGCCCTGAGCATCCACCGCCCACATGGCCCACTCGCCCTCACGGTCTGAGACGAAGGCCAGCCACCGCCCGTCTGGCGACCAGGCTGGCACGCCATCTTGCGCCGGGTGGTTGGTCAGGCGGCGCAGGCCGCTTCCGTCCGCGGCGATGCGGTAGATCTCCCAGTTGCCGTCGCGTTGCGACATGAAGGCGATGGTGCGGCCATCGGGGGAGACCGACGGCAGCGCGACGCTGGCATCGCCCACCAGCTCCTGAGGGCTGCTCCCATCGCCCGCCATGAGGTACAGGCCGGCCACGCCGTCGCTGGCCTTGTAGACGATGCGGCCATCGGCCAGCCACCGGCCGGCCAGGCCGATCACCGCCTTGTAGTCTCGCTGCAGAGTACGCACCTCCCCCCCAGAGGCGGAGACAACGAAGAGGCGCGGATAGCGATCGTTCTCCCGCCGCGACGAGAAGAGCAGGCTGGCTCCATCTGCCGTCCAGTCCGGCAGCCCGTCTTCCAAGCGATCGGTGACGCGCCGGCGGTCGCCGCCGTCCAGCCGCATGACCCGCAAGCCACGATCGTCGGCTTGCCACGAGCGGAAGGCCAGGTACTGCCCATCGGCCGAGATGGCCGGCTGGCTGGCCGCGCCCACCAGCCACTGCCGGTCGCCGCCGGTCACCGGCTGAAGGTAGATGTCGTACCAGGCGCTCTCCGAGTTGTAGACCGGGTAGACGATCCGCCCGGCCAGCCGGGGCCTGGGGGTGGCCGTGGGCGGCGGTTCCGTGGGCGTCGCCGTCGCAGTGCCTGGCGGCGCCGTAGTCCCCGCTGTTGCGCCCGGCGTCACCGCAGTGGCAGCCGCCGATGCTGTGGTGCCACTGGCCGTCGCCGTAGGGGTTGCCGTCGCCTCCACCGTCGGGGTGGCGGTGGGCGGCGGTGTGGCGGTGGCCGTGGGCGGAGGCGTTTGGGTTGGCAGCGGCGTGTCGGTGGCCGTAGGCGGAACGGTCGGGGTGGCCGTAGGGGGCGGCACTGTCACCGTAGAGGTGCTGGTGGGCGGGCGAGGGGTGGACGTCACCATCACCAAAGCCGCGCCTGGGGTGAAGGTGGGAGCGCCGGGCCGCTCTGTCACCACCACTGGGGTGGGCGGGACCACGTCCCACGTGCCGCGCCACCAGAGCCAGCCGCCCACGATCAGGGCCAAGCAGAGCACCACGCCGCCGCCGACCAGGATGAGGCCGATCCAGCGGCCAACCGCTGATGCGGACGCGCCGCTCTTGACTGGCGGGGTTGGGGGCTCGGCACGACGAGGGTTGGCTGTCAGCCACTCCCCATCTTGATAGACATACCAACGGCCGGTACGAGCACCCAGAGCCCAGATACGACCGTCGGCATCCTGGAACTGCAGCCCTTCCGCCTCTCTCTCGAAGGTGGCCTCGTCGATCTCTCCGGCCTCCAACTGCTGCGAAAGACGGGCGAAGCGCTGCTCGATCTGCTCAATCACGGAAGTCACATTGCCCTCCAGAAACGGACTCTTGGGGCAGGCCCCACACAGATCTGGGCCTCCTTGCAACTTGAGCCGGCATTATAGCACAGCGGCCTGCTTTTTCCAAAGCTTGCCGTGAACCCTGGCCTGTGCTAGAATCGCGACGTCTGACAGACCAACGTCTTGGGAGGACGCATGGCCCTGCAGTTCGATCTCCTCACCCTCTTCCCTGAGATGTTCCAAGGCGTATTCGGCGCCGGGATCGTCCGCCGAGCGGTGGAGGCTGGCCTGATCTCCATCCACACCCACGACCTGCGGGCCCACGGCGTGGGCCGGCATCGCATCACCGACGACGCCGTCTACGGAGGAGGCGGCGGCATGGTGATGAAGCCTGAGCCGATCTTCGACGCGATGGAGGCGCTGCTGGAGACGCCGCTGCCGGACGACCTGGCCAGCGCCATGCTGCCCAGCCGCTTCCGTGAGATAGGCGTCTCGGTCATCTTGCTCAGCCCCCAGGGACGCCCCCTTAGCCCCCAGGTCGCCCGAGAGATGACCCAACAGCGCCGCCTGATACTGATCTGCGGCCGCTACGAAGGGGTGGACGAGCGGGTGCGGCGGCACCTGGTCACCGACGAGCTCTCCATCGGCGACTACGTCCTCAGCGGCGGCGAAATGGCCGCCATGGTGGTGGTCGACGTGGTCACCCGGTGGGTGCCCGGGGCCCTGGGCGACCCAGGCGCGCCGTTCGAAGACTCCTTCTCCGAAGGGCTGTTGGAGTATCCTCAATACACCCGCCCGCCGCTCTACCGTGGGGTGGCCGTGCCGGAGGTGCTTCTATCCGGCAACCACGCCGAGATCGTCCGCTTGCGGCGGCTGCAGTCGCTGCGGCGCACCTGGCAGCGTCGCCCTGACCTGCTGGCGCAAGCTCGCCTCTCCCCCGCCGACCTGGAGCACCTGCGGGAGTGGGGGCAGGCTTCTGATGCTGTCGATGAGGACCCCCCTGTACCAGAGGGCCAGTAACATTTGCCCGCAAGGCCTGCCGTATGTTATACTGGCTCTTCGGAATGCCCCTAGTCAGAGGCGGCATTCGTATTCCGCAAAGTTGCGCCAGGGGCGCCTGTGGGCCTGGCGAGAGGGGTGAAGAGAAGATGACACAGCTACTGGAACACGTCGAGCGCTCGAACATGAAGGACGAGGTCGCCCAGTTGCGCCCTGGCGACATGGTGCGGGTGCACAACCGCATTGTGGAAGGCACCACTGAGCGCGTGCAGGTCTTCCAAGGGACAGTGATCCGCATTCGGCGGGGTGGCCCTCTCTCCAACTTCACGGTGCGGCGGATCGCCAGCCACGGCATCGGCGTCGAGCGCACGTTCCTGTTTCACTCTCCGCGGGTGGAGAAGGTGGAAGTGGTGCGTCACACCCACACCCGACGCTCCCGGCTCTACTTCCTGCGCAACCGCACCGGCAAGGCGGCGCGCCTGCGGGAGAAGCGTCAGCGCTAGCGTTTGGCTTTGGATGGGGCGGGCAGTCCCCCCCTTACGCCGCCCGCCCCATACGAACGCAACGGCTCGGGCTCATGCAGCAATCAGGACGGTCGCCAACCTACCTGCTGGTCCTCGTCCTCCTGCTCCATTTTGTTCTCTGCGCCGCCTACAGCCTGGTCGTCCCCTTGGCCGAGGCCCCCGACGAGCTCTCGCATTTCGATTTCGCGCGCTTCGTGGCCCAGCGCCGCGCCCTGCCCACCTGGCACGACGTGGGCGAGTCGATTCAGCCGCCGCTCTACTACCTGCTGGGCGCTCCCCTCATCGCTCATCTGCCCGCCGATCTGAGCTTCGCCAAGTCCAACCCGGATTTCCGGCTGGGCGACGCCCAAGGCCCACAGAACCTCTTCATCCACACTGCGGCCGAAGCGCCTCCGTTCGGCGGCGGCCCACTGGCCATGCACATCCTGCGCCTCCTCTCGGCGACGCTGAGCACGCTGGCGGTCTGGGCGGTCTACCAGACGCTGCGCCTCCTCTTCGAAGGGC
>JAAYZY010000132.1 GCA_012514615.1 Chloroflexota bacterium
GATCTTCCAGGGGATCGAGCGCTTCGTACGAGATCGCCAGCAGCGATTGGAGCGTCTCCGCTCCATGGTGAATGCGGCGCTAACACGGTAGGGAACCCGCGCCCCAAGAAGGAGAGATGACGGTGCACACGAATCTGAAAGAACTGGCCGAGAGCCGTCGCCAGGCGGTAGTGGACCTGTGCCGCCGCCTGATCCAGACTCCCAGCCTGCCCAGCGAAGAGGGTAAGGCGGCGCAGTTGGTGAAGGCGGAGATGGAGCGGCTGGGCTACGATCGGGTCTGGATCGACGAAGCCGGCAACGTCATCGGCCTCGTGGCGGGAAGCGGCGGTGGGCCCAAGGTGCAGTTCAACACCCACCTGGATCACGTGGACCCCGGCGACCTGAGCGCCTGGCCGTTCCCACCCTACGAGGCGCGGCTGCACGACGGCTTCATCTGGGGCCGCGGCGCCAGCGACATCAAAGGGCCTATGGCGGCGCAGGTGCAAGCCATCGCCGCCCTGAAGGCAGCCGGCCTGCCGCACCGGGCCGACTGCTACGTGGTCTGTGTGGTGAACGAGGAACGCGGAGGCCTGGGCACGCGCTACCTGACCCAGACCCTGCCCTGCGACTACGGCGTCATCGGTGAGGCGTCGGCCTGCCAACTGGTGCGTGGGCACCGAGGGCGGGCCGCGGTGGAGGTCCATTTCCGCGGCCGCTCGGTGCACGCCAGCGCGCCGGAACGGGGAATCAACCCCCACTACAGCGCGGCGCGCTTCATGTTGGCGCTGCGAGACCTGCCCATGGCCCAATGGCCAGACCTGGGGCCGGCCACGGTGACCCCCACGCTCTACTTCACTGACCAGACTAGCTTCAACGTGGTGCCCAGCGAGGTGGTGGTGCACCTGGATTGGCGTTCGGGGCCAGGGCAAGACGAGGAAGCGATCCTGAGCCAGCTGCGGCCACTGCTGGCCCCATCGCTGGTGGATGGGTGCCAAGGCGAGGTGAACATCCCGGCCACCACCCTGACCACCTACCGAGGCTACGAGGAGACCCGTCCCTTGATCGCCTACCCCGTGCTGCTGGAACCGGATGACCCGTTCCTGCGCCGGGCGCAAGGCGCGCTGGAAGCGACCCTGGGCCGCCCCATGCCGCCGCGCTTTTGGAAGTTCACCACCGACGGGGGCCACCTCATGCGCGCCGGGACCCCTTGCGTCGGTTTCGGGCCCGGCGACGAGACGGTGGTGCATACGGTGCACGAACGGATCGCTGTGGACCAACTGGTGGAAGCCATGGCCGGCTACCTGGCCTTGGCTCAAGCGTTTGGGGAGTAGCGGCCCCCCAAGCGGATGCTCGTTGCAGACCGAAGAAGAGCCGGGAGTCGCTTGCAGACTCCCGGCTCTTTGCATGTGGGTTGGCGGAAAGCCTATGGTTCGTCCGAAGGGGCGTCCTGCGGAGCGTCGTCCACCGTGGCTTGGCCGGCATCCCCGGCGGGGTCCGACGCGCCGTCGCCCGGGGCGGGCTCTTGGGCATAGACCTGGCTGGCCGCCTGCTGCACCAGGGCGCTGAGCTCCGAGATGCGTTGGCGGATCTGCGTCGGGTCTTCGCTCTGGCGGGCGGCTCGCAGGGCGTTGGCTGCGGCTTCCAGCGACGCCTTGAGATCGTCTGCCACCTTGTGGCTGTGTTCCCGCAGCAGGTTCTCCGCACTGTAGACCGAGGCGTCGGCGGCGTTTCGGGCGTCCACCAGATCCCGCCGCTTGTCATCCTCGGCTCGGTGGCCCTCGGCCTGCTGGATCATCTCCTTGATCTCCTGCTCTGAGAGGCCGCTGGAGGC
>JAAYZY010000015.1 GCA_012514615.1 Chloroflexota bacterium
CTCCACACCACGGACACCACCGAGAGCCCCAGCGACTGGATGGCGTGATAGCGCTGGAACGGACGCACGCGGGCGCTTTCTGAGGCGAGGATGATGATCGGGACGATCACCGCCACGATGTACGAGATGGCGGCCATGAGCTTGTCGTTCTCGTCCACGGCGCCCCGCTCCGCCGCGGGAGCGGCTTCGGGCGCTGGGGTAGGCTCCGGAAGCTCAGGGGACGGCTCCGGCAGCGGGCTCTCCGGCTCCTCAGCCGGGAGGTGCTCTTCGCCCATCCGGCTTTCGGGCTCGTCAGCAGGGACACGTTCTTCAGTCATCGGGCTGGCCTCCTTGTGTATTCTGGGGGCGTCGGCCGCCCGCCGCCGCACGACGCGGCAGCCGGGCAACGGCCCCATCTCCTACCGTACAACTATACTACGCAGAAGAACGCAAGAAGTCGCGCGGCGGTGGTTTGCTTGCCAGCAACGGGCTGTGCTAGAATCCGCGGCGACGAGGAAGCACCGAGAGGAGGGGAGCCGTGGGGGAGCGCCTAAGGGTAGTCTTCATGGGGACGCCGGCGTTTGCTGTGCCCGCGCTGGAGGCGCTGGCGGACCAAGAGCGGGTGCTGGCGGTGGTGACACAGCCCGATCGACCGGCTGGTCGGGGGCGCAGCGTGAAGCCCTCGCCAGTGAAGGAGGCGGCGCTGGCGCGCGGGCTGGAGGTGTTGGCGGCGGCGCGGCTGCGGGACAACGAGGAGGTCCTGGCGCAGTTGAGCGCGCTCTTGCCGGACGTGGTGGTGGCGGCGGCGTTCGGGGCGATCTTGCCGCTGCCGCTGCTGGCTCTGCCGCGCTGGGGGTGCCTCAACATCCATGCTTCCCTGCTGCCGCGGCACCGCGGAGCCGCTCCTGTGGCGGCGGCGATCCTGGCCGGGGACAGGGAGACCGGCGTGACGGTGATGCGGATGGATGAGGGGTTGGATACCGGCGACATCGTCAGCCAGGCGTCGTTGCCCATCGCTGACGACCAGACCACTGGCGGCCTCACGGACAAGCTAGCTCTGCTGGGGCGCGACCTGCTGATGGCGACGCTGCCTCGCTGGGTGCGGGGCGAGATCCGCCCGCGCCCCCAGGATGCGGAGCAGGCCACCTTTGCCCCGGTTCTGCGCAAAGCCGATGGCGAGATGGACTGGCGCAAAGGGGCGGTGCAGTTGGGGCGCGAGGTGCGGGCGTTCTCGCCCTGGCCGGGCAGCTACACCTTCTGGCGCGGGCAGAGGCTGCGGGTGCTGGCGGCCCGCCCAGCCGAGGTCGGTGGGCCGCCAGAGGGCCAGCCGGGCCAGATGGTGCCGGTGGGACGAGGCCTGGGCGTGGTGACCGGCGATGGCGTGCTGCTGTTGCAGGCGCTACAGCGAGAAGGGAAGCGGGAGATGACCGGTGAAGCCTTCCGCAACGGCACCCGAGAGGCCTTGGGGGCGTGCTTGGGGCGCTGAGGCGTGACGCTGTACCCGCTGCGTTTTGCCAGTTGAGGCCGGGGATGCTATAATCCCGCATCTGCCGCCGATGGAGGGGGAGTGACCGACGACGAGGGGTTCATGCGTCTGGCCCTCCAAGAGGCGCTGATGGCCTACCGGCAAGGAGAAGTGCCTGTGGGAGCGGTGGCGGTGCGCGACGGCGAAGTGGTTGCCCGAGCGCACAACCTGCGGGAGACCCTGCGTGACCCCATGGCTCATGCAGAGGCGCTTCTGCTGCGGCGCACGGCCGAGGCCCTGGGTGGTTGGCGGCTGACGCGGGTCACTCTCTACTGCACCTTGGAGCCTTGTCCCATGTGCGCCGGGGCTATGGTGTTGGCCAGGTTGCCGCGCCTGGTCTACGCTCTGGATGACCCCAAAGCCGGTGCGGCCGGTTCTGTGATCGACTTGCTGCAGCACCCCGGCCTGAACCATCGGGTGGAGCTGCAACGGGGCGTACAGGAGCGGTTGGCCAGGCTGTTGTTTCAGCGTTTCTTTCGGGAGTTGCGGGCTGGGCGGGTCCGCAAGCCCCACGCTCAGGGAAGGTGCCGGAGCGGTTGAACGGGACGGTCTCGAAAACCGTTGTGGGGTTTACCCCACCGTGGGTTCGAATCCCACCCTTCCCGCCTATGGAGAGGTGCGAGAGCGGCCGATTCGGCACGATTGGAAATCGTGTGTGCAGCAATGCACCGTGGGTTCGAATCCCACCCTCTCCGCCTGAGGTTGGCGCTTTGTGGCAGTGGGGCTCCCCCTGCCGCAAAGCGCCTTGCCCGGGAAAGGCCAATCCGTTCCTCCCCCGTGGGCGCTCCTGCCGCTGCGGTTCCGTCCCCAGCTAGACGTGCCTTTCGTAGATCAACCCTCGGGGCGCGTCCAGCGTGATCTCTTGGCCATCCTGCAAGGCGCTGATGGCCGCTTCGCCTACCCCGACCACAGCCGGCACCCCCAGTTCCACCGCCAGCATTGCCCCGTGCGAGGCTTCGCCGGCCTCCCCGACGATGAGTCCGCCGGCTCGCTGCATGGCTTCCACAAACGTACGATCGGTGGCCATGGCTACAGCGATCTCCTCTGGATCCAGGCGCACCCAGGGGGAAAGGGGCGCCTCCAACTTGCGCACCCGCCCCAGGATGGCTCGGTCGCCGATGCCGCTGCCTTGGCCGATCACCTTCTCCACCGGGTGCACCTTCATGATATCGGTGGTGCCCGGCGCGCTGCCGGCCGACCCTGCGGTGATCACCACCACGTCGCCCCGGTGCACGATGCCATGCTTGAGGGCCAGGTCCACCGCGTTGGCAATGATCTCGTCGGTGGAGTTGCTCCGTTGGCCCAGCAGTGGGATCACCCCCCAGTAGAGGCAAAGCTGGCGCTGCACCATGGGGCTGGGCGTAACCGCCACGATGGGCGTGTGCGGTCGGTTCTGCGACATGACCCGGGCGGTGCGGCCAGAGACGGTGGGGGTGATGATGGCGCTGGCCTTGATGTCTTGCGCGGTTTGCCGGGTGGCGCGGCAGACGGCTTGGGTGATGCCGTCTCCGTGCAGGACCGGTGGGCGCAGGAACGGGCAGACCCTCTGCTCGCCCAAGAACTGCTCGGCCTC
>JAAYZY010000133.1 GCA_012514615.1 Chloroflexota bacterium
ACCGTGCCCAGAGCCACCAGGTCCAACGAGTCTTGGATGCAGGGAGGCTTCTCCGGCCGCTGCGGCAAGGCTGGCAGCTCGCCCTCCACCAGCAGCAGCGCTTGGGCCAGCTTGTAGGCGACCCCCACACCGGAAAGCCCCTTGAACGGGTAGGGGCAGCCCGGCTGCTTGGGGTTGACGATGGTCAGGGCTGGGGGAATCTCGTCGCTGGGGGAGTGGTGGTCGGTGATGATCACGTCTAGCCCGTGGGTCTGGGCGAAGGCCACTTCTGGGGCAGAGCGGATGCCGCAGTCGGTGGAGATGACCAGGCGGTAGCCCTGGTGCAGCAGCCCTTCCAGCGCCTTCTGGTTGAGGCCGTACCCTTCATCAACGCGGTGGGGGATGTACTCCCGGGCCTTAGCGCCCAGACCCTGCAGCACCTGCACAAGCAGCGCCGTGGCGGTGACGCCATCGGCGTCGAAATCGCCGTAGACTGCGATCGGCTCGGCTCGCCGAATGGCGGTGCGGATGCGGTCCACCGCCTCGTTCATCCCCTTCATGCGGAAGGGCGCAGGCCCCTCCCAGCTCCGCGCCAGGAAGGCATCGGCTTCCGCGTGCGAGCGCACCCCGCGATGGTAGAGAAGGTGCGCCAACAGCGGCGGCAGGTGGCTCAGGTAGCTGCTGGCCTCCGGCGGGATGGGGCCGCGCACCTGCCAACGCCTCTTGGGCTGCGGTGAAGGCGACAAGAAGCACTCCTTTCGTGTGCGGGGGCACGGCCCCTGCAGGGCTTGGCCGATTATAGACCACATCCCCCGAAACCGCAACATGCCCAACACGGGGTTGCCCGCCCTCTGCCTGCGGTGGTACAATCGGGGCGAGCGATGCGGCATGGGGAAGGGCGGCAGGGGGCCATGGAACCAGGCACGAGCCAAGCAAGGCAGATCATGCACCTGGATCTGGATGCGTTCTTCGCCTCGATGGAGGAGCTTCTGGACCCGACCCTGCGCGGCCTGCCCCTGGCGGTGGGGGGTAGCCCCACGGAGCGCGGCGTGGTCTCGTCTGCCTCCTACGCGGCGCGGCGCTTCGGTGTGCGTTCGGCCATGCCCACGGCCCAGGCCCTGCGGCTGTGCCCCGACCTGATCCTGCGGCCGCCCCGCCACGGCCTCTACGGCCGCTACTCCCAGCAGGTGATGGCCATCCTGCGCAGCTACTCGCCCCTCATGGAGCAGATCTCCATCGACGAGGCGTTTGTGGACCTGACCGGCTGCGAGACCCGTTGGGGGCCGGCCCTGGCCGTGGCCCAGGAGGCCCAGGGGCGCATCCAGAACGAAGTGGGCCTTTCGGCGTCGGTGGGGCTGGCCAGCAGCAAGCTGGTGGCCAAAATTGCCTCGGGCCTGCGCAAGCCGGCGGGCTTGGTGGTAGTGGAACCTGGCAGCGAGGCCGCTTTCTTGGCCCCCTTGGCCGTAGACAAGCTGTGGGGGGTAGGGCCGGCCACCGAGGCGCGCCTGCGCACCCTGGGCATTCGCACCGTGGGCCACTTGGCTGCCTGCCCGCTGCCGGCGCTGACGCAGGCTGTGGGGCCCCAAGCCGAAGAACTGCAGGAGCGGGCCAGGGGCATAGACCGCAGCGAGGTGACGCCGGAACACGACGCTAAGTCCATCAGCCGCGAGACCACCTTCCGGCGAGACGTGGCAGATGCGGAGGCGCTGCGCAAGACCTTGTTGCGGCTCAGCGAGCGGGTGGCGCGCCACCTGCGCCGCGACGGCGCGGAGGCCCACACGGTTACCCTGAAGCTGCGCTACAGCGACTTCACCACCCTGACCCGCTCGCAGTCGCTGCCGCGCACCACCGCGCTGGGTCTGGAGATTTACCAGGTGGCTTGGGCGCTGCTGCTGGGGGTGTGGGACCGCCGCCGCCCCGTCCGCCTCATCGGCGTGGGGGCGACGAACCTTCAGGTGGGCCAGCGGCAGCTTACCTTCTTGCGAGATGCCGCCGAGCGCCGACGCGAGCTGGCCGATACCCTGGACCGCTTGCGGGACCGCTACGGCGACGATGTGGTGCGCCCAGCCAGTCTGTTGGAGCCCAGCGAGGACGATGCCCCGCCTCGCCGTCCCAGGTGACGCGCTGGACGGCTAGACCGACAGGTCCACTGGCACGGTCTCGGTGATGACGATGGTCTGTGGGCTCACCTGACAGCGGCAAGCCAGCACTTCCACCCCGGCAGCGGCAGCCTGAACCAACGCCCGGGCGAAAGTGGGGTCTGCCTGCCACTGCGGGCGGAAGCAGGCTACGTCCGAGCGCTGGATCACGAAAGCCGCCAGCGCCCGCTGCCCAGCCTCCACTAGCGACATGAGCTCAGCCATGTGGCGGGCGCCGCGGGCGGTCACCGCATCGGGGAAGAGCGCGCAGCCGCCCTCCACCAGCGTCACCGACTTCACCTCGGCCCACACCCTGTCAGTCGCTCCCCCTGGCCCTTGCAGCAAGAAGTCCAGCCGGCTGTGGCCCCGGGGCACCTCGGCTTGGGCCACGGTGTAGCCGCGCCAACCAGGCAGGCGGCCAGCCTCCAGGGCCTCTCGGAAGAGAGCGTTGGGGAGCCGCGAGTCGGTGGAGATCCACACCGCGCCCTGTCGGATGAGGATCACCTGATAGGGCGTGCGGCGGCCTGGCTCCGGGCGAGGGGCGAGCAGCAGCGCCGCGCCGGGGACGAGCAGCTCCTGCAGCCTGCCCGGGTCGGGCAAGTGCGCGGACACGGTCTCCCCGTTCAGCTGGGCGATGACGACGAAGCGGTTGGGCCGGCGGAGGAAGCGCGCTTCCAGCAGGGGGTGGGGGAGTTGCACCGGCCTGACCGAACGACCTAACGTCCGCTGCGGATGATGAGGAATAGGCCCATGATGATGAGGCCCACGCCGCCTACCCGCGTCCAGGTGACCGTCTCGTGGAAGAGCAGCCGACCGATGATCAGCGAGAAGACGTAGGTCAGGCTGACCAAGGGGAAGGCGAAGCTGAAGTCCAGCTTGGACAGCACATCGAGCCACAGGATGGCGCTGAGGCCGTAGAAGGCGAACCCCAAGATGATGTAGGGAGTAGAGAACATCTTCCCCAGGTTGGCCCCCACCGCTCCGTGCAGGAAGCTCAGACCGCCCACCGCGTTCAGGCCGAGCTTCAAGCAGGTCTGCCCTCCCACCAGCAGCAGGATGGCGATTACAGCGATGATCAGGGTGGTTACCATCGGTTTCTCTCTCTTTCCCTCCGTTGGCACGGTCGACATGGATTCTCCTGTTTCAGGGTGACAGATTGGGGAGAGCCACCTGGTAGATGGCGGTCTCTCCTTCCGCGAAGACGAGCCGTAGATAGGATGCTGCCCCAGGCCCAGCCGCTGCCCCAGGGGCCAGGGCGCGCTCGTCCGGTCCCCAGTAGACGTAGGCGATGCCCTGCTGCTGCAACCAGCCCGCCCACTGGGCCTGGGCCTGCGCCGCCCCGGTGTAGAAGGCGATCGCCTCTGCCAGCTTCTCGTCGTATCGGGCGGTGATGGCGCCGTGGCCGAGGTAGACCCACACATCGCTGTAAACCGGCAGGGTGTTGCCCACCGCCGGCGACGACAGTACGATGCTGCCCGGCGCCGCCTCCCTGGCCAGCCACTCCGCTGCCGCCCAGGCCTCCCGGCGGAGGTAGAGCGGGGCGATGTGACCGCCCGATTGTACCACAGGCCCCGCCAGTAAGAGCAAATGGGAGGGTAGAGTGAGCCACAGCAGGCCGTAGATCGCCAGGCGGCGCAGGCCGCCGCGGCTGTAGCGGCGGGAGGCGCGGCGCTCTAGCCAAGCCACAGCGCGGCTTCGGCCCAAGGCGGGCAGCAGTGTGTGGGTGAGCCCCAGCGCCGCCAAGAGGCAGACGGTGGGGTGAATGCCCAGCAGCAGCCGCCGCTGCAGGTTGAACGGGCTGTAGAGGAGGATCAGCGCTGCCAGGATCCAGCTGAGGCAGAAAGCGACCCTCTCATCCCGTCGCTGCCAGATCCGTCTGGCCCCGGGCACGGCCAGCAGGAGGAAAAGGGCGTATGCGGCGAAGAAATGCGCCGGGTGCGGCGAGAGACCCAGGTTCTGCCGTGACCATTCGGCAAACGCCGGGTTGAAGAGGAAGACCCAGGCGCTGTAGAGCAGGCCCGGCAGCGAGATCAGCCCTACCGCTAGCGCAGCGCGCAGCGCGGCGCGCCAGCGAGGGCTGCGCCACAGGCAGAGCCCGGCCAGGTAGGCGCCCATGGCCGCATAGACGATGGGGATGTCGAACGGCACCACGAACGACAGCACGAAGGCCCACACGCCCCCCCAGACCGCCTCGCTCAAGCGCCCGTCGGTGGCCTGCAAGAAACGCTGGAGCGCCCCCAACAGCAGCACCAGCGAAAGGGAGATGTGAGGGAAGCTGTAGATGATCGGCAGGGTGAAGGCCTCAGGGACCCAGAAGTCGATGGGCAGCGCGCCGAGCCATGTGCTCCTCCCGCTCAGGATCACCAGCCAGCCCAGGCCACTGGAGAACGCGGCAAGCAGCCAGGCCACCTTGCGGGTCGCCACCCAGGGGGTGAAGTAGGCCACGAAGCGGTAGACAGCCCAAAGCGCCCACAGGCCCAGCCCCGCCCGTGCCAGGTGGAACGTGGCCAGCAGGCTGCCGCCCAAGAGGGGCGTCAGTTTGCCCAGCAGCAGGTAGAGGCCGTGAACGAAGGGGCGGGGGTGGTCTTCCGAGGTGAAGGGCAGGTGCAGCAACCAGGCTCCGTTGGCCCCCTGGCGCATCTCAGCCAAGTAGGTGCGGACGTCTTCCACGTCGTAGACGAGGCCGCCGAAACGGTAGTCGTCGGTGGCCTGGAGGGCGCACCATGCGTAGGGCAGGGAGGTCAGGACGATCACCATCAACGACCAGGCCAGCACCCAGCCCACCTCCCCACGGCCCACCTGGCCACGGGGCTGGCTGTGGGGGCCTGGTCCCCCGGGCCGCCTGGCCTGGCCTTTGCCTGGAGCGCTGCTGCCGGAGCTGCCCATCAGTGTACCTCGAAGACCGTCACGTCGCCCCGGGCGAACACCGGGCGCAGGGGACTGGGGGGCTCTGGCTGCCAGGGGCCCAGGGCGGCCTCGGCCGGCCCCCGCATGATGTAGCGGACCCGGTGGGCCTGCAGCCAGGCGGCCTCCTCCTCAGGGGCCACTTCGCCTCGGTAGAAACGTTCCACTTCCCCTCGGCGCGTGGCGGCCTCGGCGGTCTCCATGGGGTGGCCGTACACCACCGGCAGGCCTGCCCACACCGGGACGAACAGGCTGGTGGAGGGCGCCGCCAGGACCACGCCGTCGCCGTCGCTGACCTGGTGCAACCACTCCATGGCCTCGGCCTCGGCGCGGCTGAAGTAGTAGTGACGGTCGTGGGTGACCACCCCGCTGAGGGCGATGAGCAGGATCAGCAGGTTGGAGACGGCAGAGCCGGCCACGCTGCCCACCAACGCCGAGCGTTCCCGCCCGCGGCAGAGCCGTGCCTCAGCCAAAGTCAGCAGCCCGTAGCCGGCCAAACCGCACAGCGGCACGTGCAGGCCCATCATCAGCCTGCGCTGCATCGGCAGCGGCAAGAAGATGATGGCCAGGTTCACGACGGCCCAGGCCCCCAGCGGCTCCAATCCTTGCCGGCCGCGGCGCCAGGCTTGCCACCCACCCACCAGCGCCCAGAGCCCCACCAAGCCGTAGGTCAGGGCAACATCCCAGGCTGGGGGGGTGGGGGTCTGGTTCTGGGCGCTCCAGCTTCGGATGAGGGGATCGGCCGACACGACGTAGAGCGTGTAGGCGGCCACCCCGACCACCGGGGGCAGCGAAAGGGCGGTCACCGCCGCCTGCGCAGTGGGGAAGGCTCGTTGCCGCAGCCAGCGCCAGGCCAGCGCCCCGCCCGTCACCCCGTAGGCGGTGATGGCGGCAAACGGCTGGGCCAGCGCCAGCCCCAGGGCGCAGGCGGCAGCCGCCAGAGCGCGCCGCGCCAACGGCTGGCCAGGGGCTGCCTCGGCGGTGCAGAAGTGGAAGAGCCACAGGGCCAGGCCGGAGGCCAGGGGGAAGTGGGGATTGGTGAACATGGAGGTGAAGGAGATGGCTTCCGACACCCACAGGTCGCCGGCGATGTGCCCGAACGGCAGCGCCAGCCAGCCCAGCCCCGACGAAACCGCCACCAGGGCCCAGGACAGATGCAGGTGCCTCCCGTCAAAGGCATACCCCTCCAGGAAGCGGAACGCGCTCCAGAGGAAGAAGAGGGAGGCCAGGGCGCGCCCCAGGTGATAGGCCAGCGCCAGGGGCAGGCCCAGGCGCACGGTGACGAAGCCCCACAGCAGGTACGGTAGGTAGAGGAAATGGCCGGTCTGCTCTTCGGAGGTGTAGGGCAGGCGGAAGCGCAGCGAGCCCTCAGCGCCCAAGCGCATCTTGGCTAGGTACGAGTTGCAGTCTTGAGGGTTGGCCAACAGGCCGCCGAACTGCAGGTCGTCTGGGGTCAGGGCCCAGGCCATGAGGTAGGGCAGACAGGTGAGGCCCACCACCAAGAGCGCCCATGTCCAGGGGAAGCGGGCGCGCGGACGCGCTGCTTCGGCAAGCGATATCGTCTGTTCGGCAGGGTGTGTGGTCATGCTGGCGAGCCCTCGGGGTCATTGTACCACAGGCAGGTCAGGGCCACAAAGGCTTGTGGGGGCGTCCCCCGGCGCGGCTGGCGATGATCCAGGATAGTTGGGGCAGGTCTACAGAGCACCGACGCAGTCCGATGCCTCTGTTTCGCCGCCCCTTGCTCGAGCCCCGGGGATATGCTATAATGCCCGCATCGTTGTCTCCACGGTCTACCCACGTACACAGAAGGGAAAACCGCATGAACGATTCCGCGCTGTTCTACCGGCTTCAGATGCTGGACGTGGAAGCAGACGAGGGCCAGCGGCGGCTGCAGGAGATTGCGGCCCTGCTGAGCGGCAACGAGGCGTTGGCGGAAGCGCGGCGGGTGCTGGGCCAGGCCCAGGCGGCTCTCTCGACGGCGCAGGCTGCCCTGCGGGAGCTAGAGCTGCAATCCCAGAGCCTGGCGGAGAAGACCGAGACCACGGAACGGCGGCTCTACAGCGGTCAGGTGCGCAACCCCAAGGAACTGGCCGGGCTGGAGGAGGAGCATCAGTACCTCCTGCGGCGGCGGCTGAGCCTGGACGAGGAGCTTCTGGAGGCCATGGTGGCGCTGGAAGAGGCCAGCGACCAGGAGCAGGCGGCCCAGGCGGTGGTGCAGACGCTAGAGGCGGAGTGGGCAGAGGCTCGGGTGGCCCTCCGAGATGAACAGGCGTCGCTCCAGGCTCGCCTGGCAGAGTTGGCGGTCCAGCGCCAGCCTCTGGCGGCCCAGGTCAAGACCGACGACCTGCGTCTGTATGAGGGGCTCCGCCCCCGTCGCGGAGGTCGGGCGGTGGCGTTGGTGCGGGGGCGTGTCTGCCAGGGCTGTGGGATGGCCGTGCCTACGGCGTTTCTGAGCCGGGTGCGTGATGCAGAGGAGCTGATGCGCTGCCCCAACTGCGACCGCATCCTGACCCTGGGCAACTGAACAGCCGGCCCACTGCCACGACTCTGGTTCGTCCCGACAACGATGCAGGCATTCAAGCAATCCTGAGCAAAGACGCTAACGGAAAGGGACCATGTATGGCAAAGATCGTCATCCCTGATGGGAGCGAGTTCCCATCCACCGCAGAGGTGGTGGTGATCGGAGGGGGGATCCTGGGGGCGGCCACGGCGTTCTATGCCAGCCGAGCCGGCCTGCAGGCCGTGGTGCTGGAGATGCGGGAAGGGCTGGCCAGCCTGACCACCGCGGCCTCGGAAGAGTGCTTTCGGGCCCAGTTCAGCGAGGCCGAGAACGTGGAGATGATGCTGGCCAGCATCCAGGTCTACGAGACCTTCGCCGATCTGATCGGCATCCCGGACTACGGCATCAGCCTGCGTCAGCAGGGCTACCTGTTCCTGAGCGATAGCCCCGACGCCCCCACCAAGCTGCAAGAGCGAGTGCAGCACCAACAGCGCATCGGCTTGGCGGATGTAGAGTATCTCAGCGGCGATGAGGTGCGCAGGCGCTTCCCATGGGCCGGGCCGGCGGTAACGGCGGCCACCTATCGGGCCAAAGACGGTTGGCTGTCGGCCCACGAGGCCACCTACGGCTTCGCCAAGGGCAGCGCGGCGCAGTTCCTGCTGCGCACTAAGGCTCTGGGCCTCCGCACCGACGCCCACGGGGTCTGCGCGGTGGAGACGTCTCGCGGCGTGATCGAGACGCGCCAGGTGGTGGCGGCGGCGGGGCCGTTCTCTGGGGAAGTGGCCCAACTGGCTGGGTTGGACCTGCCGCTGACGGCCGTGCGCCGCCAGAAGGTGATTCTGGCGCCAGACCCGCTGATCCCATCCGACGCGCCCATGACCATCGACGACGTGGGCGGCGCGTATTGGCGGCCGGAGGTGGGTGGGGCGGCCATCGGGTGGGCATTGCCGGAAGAGCCCGGCCGCCCTGTGGAGAAGGTACCCACGGATTGGACCTTCCCGGCCCTGGCGCTGGAGGAGGTGAGCCGGCTGGCGCCGTTCTGGAGCCAGGTGGCCGAACGGCTGACCCGGGCCAACGTCTTCCTCAGCGCCGGGCAGTACACCATGACCCCTGACTCCAAGCCGATCCTTGGGCCGTGTGGGGTGCCGGGCCTGTTCCTGAACGCCGGCTACAGCGGCCACGGCATCATGGCCGCGCCGGAGGGTAGCCGCATGGTGGTGGAGATGATGCTGGGCCGCCTGGATGCCGAGACCAGTCCCTTCGGTCTGGCGCGCTTCAAGGGGGCCCAGGGGCGCCTGCAGACGGAGAGAATGGTCATCTGACGGCATTGGCATGGGGTGCGCAGCATCCGGCAGTGAGGTCGTTGGCAGCCTGCAGGCAGATGAGAGGCAAGACGGATGGCAGAACGAATCTTGGTGGTGGATGACGAACCGGCAGCGTTGAAGCTCATCAGCTATGCCCTACGGCGGGAAGGCTACGAAGTGGTGACTGCCGCCAATGGCCTGGAGGCGCTGACGGCGGTGCGCGACCACGAGGTCGACCTGGCTATCCTGGATGTGATGATGCCGGTGATGGACGGCTTCGAGCTCTGCCGACGGCTGCGCAGCAACCCGCAGACGGCTGCCCTGCCGGTCATCTTCCTCACAGCGCGCGCCGTGGTCAGCGACAAGGCCTCGGGTTTCCGTTCCGGCGCTGACGAGTACGTGACCAAGCCTGTGCTGCCCAAGGAGCTGGTGCGGCAGGTGCGGGCCCTGCTGCAAAGGGCCAAGACGGCGAACCGCGGCCGGCTGCGGGCTCCGGGCCTGAGCATCGCCTTTGTGGGGGCCAAAGGGGGGGTGGGCACCTCCACCTTGGCCGCGAACGCCGCCAGCGTCCTGGCCCAAGAGGGCCGCTCGGTCCTCCTGGCCGACCTGAGCCCCAGCGCCGTGTCGGTGGTGGAGGCCGTGGGCATCGGGCCCAGCGCGGGCCTGGGCGCTTTGCTGGGGCGAGAGCCCCTGCAGCTCACCCCTTGGGACCTGGAGCCGTTCTTGGTGGAGGTGGCAGGCCTGCGGGTGCTGCCGCCCCTCACAGCCTGGTTGCCTCGGCAGGGCTTGGTTGGGCTCTTGGCCGAGCACCTGCCGCTTCTGGCTGACCTGGTGGTGCTGGACCTGGGGGGCGCGCCCTTCTGTACCAGCCGCGAGGCGCTGCGCCGGGTGGATCGGGTGGCATTGGTGTCGGAAGCCACCCCGGTGGGCGTGCAAGCCCTCCAGCGCGGCTGGGCGCTTCTGGGCGAGCTGGAGAAGACCCACGAGGCGGAGGTCGTTCTGGTCCACCGCACCCGCTTCGCCGCTGTGGTGCGGGCTCCCGACGTGGCGCAGGTCCTGGGGCACGAGGTCTTCTCCGTCACCCCGGCCCCTGAGCTGGCCGAGCAGCCTGTGCGGGTGCTGAAGCCGTTGGCCGTGGCCCAGCCCGAAGGGATGTTCGCCATTCAGGTGCGCGAGCTCACCGCCCGGCTTGCTCGCGCTCGCCGAACTGTTTCGGCGGAGGGAACGCCGGCCTGAGTAGGCCCGACAGGGAGTGCCTGTGGTTGCTGTGCCCCTTCTGACCGACTGGCCCCATACGGCGGCTGAAGCCGTGGCGGTGCAGCGGGCTCTGGCCGAGCAGGTGCAGACGGGAGGTTGGCCCGGGCGCGTGGCCCTGGTGGCCGGGGTAGACGTGAGCGTGCGTGGGGGCTTGGCTCGCGCCGCTGTGGCCGTGCTGAGCTACCCGGCGCTGCGTCTGGAGGCTTGGGCCACGGCCACGCGCCCTGTGGAGTTCCCCTACGTTCCGGGCCTGTTGGCGTTCCGCGAGCTGCCTGTGGTGCTGCAGGCGCTGGCGGCCCTGGCCGTGGAGCCAGACCTCTACCTGTGTGACGCCCAGGGGGTGGCGCACCCGCGCCGCTTGGGGCTGGCCAGCCACCTGGGGGTTCTGCTGGATAGACCGACCATCGGCTGCGCCAAGAGCCGCCTCTGCGGCGAGCCGGCCGGCCCTCTGTCGCTGGAGCAGGGCAGCCAGACGCCGCTGCTGGGGCGCGATGGTCAGGAGATCGGCGCGGTAGTGCGCACACGCCAGGGGGTGCGCCCCCTCTATGTGTCGGTGGGGCACCGTGTGGCCCTGGCCCAGGCTGTGGCGTTCACCCTGAGCTGCCACGGTGGCGTGCGCTTGCCGGAACCGACGCGGCAGGCCCACCGCCTGGCGGCATTCCCAGAAGAGGGGGAGGGGAGACGGTGACCGACAACGCACAGCGGCAACCTGGCCCCTCAACCGAACAGGCCCAGCTCGTTGAGGCTGCGGCCAGGCTGCTGCTGCAGGCCCATCATGCCGTAGCTCTCACCGGCGCCGGCCTCAGCACGCCTTCCGGCATCCCCGATTTCCGCAGCCCTACCACTGGCCTCTGGGCCCAGGTGGACCCCATGGAGGTGGCCTCCATCTGGAGCTTCCGACGCCGACCAGAGCGGTTCTTCGCCTGGCTGGGCCCTCTGGCCCAGGCCCTGTTGCACGCCCGGCCCAACCCAGCCCACTTGGCGCTAGCCCAGTTGGAGGCCAGCGGCTACCTGCGCGCCGTCATCACCCAGAACATCGACAGCCTTCACCAGGCGGCCGGCTCACGACGGGTCATCGAGCTGCACGGACACGTGCGCACCGCCACCTGCACACGCTGCTACACCATTCACCAGGTGGACCCCTACCTTCGGTCGTGTACGCTGGAGGGCCGCGTGCCGCGCTGCTCGTGCGGCGGCGTGTTGAAGCCCGACGTCATCCTCATGGGCGAGGACCTGCCCCATGAGACCTTCCAGGCGGCCCTGGAGGAGGTGCGGGCCTGCGACGTCTTGCTGGTGGCGGGTACCTCGCTGGAGGTGGCGCCGGCCGCTGAACTGCCGTTCGTGGCCCAACGCCGGGGGGCGGTGGTCATCGTGGTCAATCGGGAGCCCACGCCTATGGACGGCCACGCGACCGTGGTGCTTCGGGGGGACGTGGCCTGGGCCGTACCGGCTGTGGTGGCGGCCATGCTTTCGCCGGACGTCTAGCCCGACGGCTGCGATGTGGAAAAGGGAGAGGCCACCCCTTGTGGGGTGGCCTCTCTGTTGGCTGCCGCGGACTGGTTCTTAGGTAGCGGAGCGGAAGGCCAGCGGCAGGTACTTCCATGCCGAGATCGGCCCCTGCACCGTGAGGGTGACATCCACCCACTTGAAGCGATCGGTGGCGCCGCGCCCACTGTCGAAGATGATGGTGGCGATGTAGGTGCCAGGCTCCAGAGCGGCCGTGTGGAAGGTCGCGACCACGAGGCCCGGCGTGGTGCCAGACTCAGGGGTCACGCTCAGCCATTCCACAGCCTCATGGGCACCGATCAGCCCGTCCAGGTCGGTCTGCACACCCTCTTCCGACACGGCCACTTCGGTCAGCGGCGCCGATTCCATCTGCGCCAGCACCTGCTGCCAAGCCACGGCCGGGATGACCGCGGCCACCCAGTTCACGCCTCCCGCGCCGCCGCCGGACTGCCCGACGATGATCTGCTGGTTCGGGGCGCTGCCGCCCACAGGCACGTTCACGTTGAAGGAGGTGGGCGAGACCAGCAAGTCAGGCCGCTTCACCGTGACGGACACGGGGATACGGGCGATGTTGTTGGCCACGCCAGCCGTGTTGGTACGCACCACGATGCGGGTTGTGTGGGTACCCACCGGCAGGCCCGCGCCGTTCACCGACACGTTGATGTCCGTCCAGTTGGCGTTGGCCGAGCCGCTGCTTGGGGAGACCTGCACCCACGATTGCCGTGGCGTGGCCGTCCAGTTGAAGGAACTGGTAGAGGTGGAGTTGCGCACCTGCAGCTTCTGGGCTGCGGGGTTGGCGCCCTGGTACTGCATCTCGAATTTCAGGCTGTTGGGGCTCACCTGCATGGTGGGGGTCGATACGATGCCGCTCCCGTCCAGGTCGGCCGTCGTCAGGCCGGCCCGCCAGGAGCCGGTGAAGGTGCGGTATGCGCTGAACGGTGAGGCGTAGTAGGCGCGCACCTGCCCCGCTTGCTGCATGATGATCTCAGCGCTGCCGTCGCCGTTGAGGTCGCCGGTGACGATGTCTTCCCAGCCGGTGCCTACTACCTGGTTGAGGTCCACGGTGGGTGTCCGCAAGTCACGGGCGATCAGCCCCTTGTAGGGAGATGGGATGTTGCGCAGCAGAAGGACCTCGTCGTTGGTGGCGCCGTCCAGGTTGCCAGAGCTCACTTTGAGCCAGAAGGAGCCGAAGCCTTCAGAGTAGATCGCTTCCAGCGGGAGGCCGACGCCCTGCACCCGCAGGATGACGAAGCCAGCGCCCACGGTGGCCAAGACGTTGCGGATCACTGCGATCTCGTCCTTGCCATCGTTGTTGAAGTCGCCAGCCGCCAGGCCCACCCATTCTCTGCCGAAGCTCTCAGAGACGATCACAGCCCCGGTCTGCGGGTTGAGGATGTGCACCAGGTTCCCGTAGTCTCGAATGAGCGCCAACTCTACGCGCTCGTCGCCCACAAAGTCCCCCACCGCCATATCCCGCCAGGGGTAGTTGTAGTCGATCGTGAGAATCTGAGTCCACTGGGTGCCCGCGGTGTTGCCGTCAAAGACCACCAACTGCCACTTGTTGCCGGCGATGGTGCGGGTGGCCATGATCTCGTCGCGTCCATCCTTGTCGATGTCGCCAGCGGCCACCATCTCCCACTGGTAGGGGGTGATGTTCCGGTCCAGCGAGGCTGCCGTGCCGCCGCGCACCACGGGGTCGTAGACCTTGAGCAAGTTGCGGCCAATGGCCACCAGTTCATGGTCGCCATCGCCGTTGAAGTCGCCGCCCACGACCTTCTGCCAGCCAGCCTCCGGCGGGTTGAACGTGACCTTCTGGGTACCCGCCACCACGTTGGGGTCTTCCACGTAGATGCGTCCGTTGCCGGTGAGCAACACCAGCTCCATATCCCCCGCGACCGCCTCAAACATCGGCTTGTCGGGGTCGCCTGCTGGCCCAGCCCACACGCCGCCGCTCGAAAGGCTGCTGATCAACAGCACGAGCCCGAGAAGCAGGCTCACCCTCTTCCGGTTTCTGGACATCTTTTGACCTCCTCAGGTTTCCTTCTGACCCTCTGTGGAGAGGGCCGTGCTCTCCCAGCCCAGATCGCTGGCTACACCGGTACAGACGTGTCCGATCCAGTGGGGATTCTGGCGTCGTCCTCCAAGCCGCTCAGACGTAGCCCAGGATGGGTGTTGCTCCGCTCCACGCTGCCAGGCAGTCGGAGAAGGGTGCGTCGTCGGGGAAGGGCCCCACCACCGTCAGCGTCATCTGCAGCAGGCAGATCAACTGCTGGGCCACCTCGTGGATCGAACTGGCGTCGATCCCATCGATGATCTCCAACACCTCGTCTAGTGTGCGCACCTTTTGGGAGAGCAGCTCTTGCTGGCCGAACCAGCCGGCCACCGAGCCGCTGTCTTCGAAGCCCATCAGGCGGCTGCCTCGCACCATCTCCCGGGCCCGCAGCACCTCCTCGGCCAGCACCGGTTCGTCCCGCAGCCGCACCCATTCTGTGAGCAGAGCGTCCACGGCGGCGATTGCCTGCAAGGGGCTAACCCCGGCGTACAGGCTCACCGATCCGGCGTCCTGATACGAGGTGCCCGACGCGGAGACGCTGTAGGCCAGGGCCCGGTTCTCGCGGATCTCTTGGAAGAGCCGAGAACTCATGCCGGCGCCCAAGACAGTGTGCAGCATGCCCAAGGTATACTGGTGCGGGTGCCCGCGGGCCAGGCCGGGCAGGGTCAGCACCACCTGCGCCTGCTCAGTCTCCTTGTATCTCACCAGGAGGCGTGGGCCCGGCAGGCTGGGTTGTGCCGGCAGAGGCGCTTGCTCGGCCACGGGGGCCCATTCGCCCAGCCGTTCTTCGGCCAGGCGCAGCACCTTGGCCGTGTCGATGCGCCCGGCCACCGACAGCACACAGCGGTTGGGCCCGTAATACCGCAGCAGGTGGGCCGCAACATCGTCTAGACGCATCTGCTCGATGCTTTGTTCCGTGCCGATGATCTCCCTGCCCAGGGGATGGTCGCCCCAGGTGAGCCGTTGGCTGAGCACAGAGACCAGGTCCTCGGGGCTGTCCATGGTGGAGTGGAGCTCTTCCAGGATAACGCGCTTCTCCTTGCCGAAATCCTCTTCCCGCAGCAGGGGGTGGAGTATGATCTCCGACAGCACGCCCAAGGCCAACGGCAGGTGCATGTAGGGCACCTTGGCGTA